>JAKEEJ010000100.1 GCA_022616655.1 Nevskiales bacterium
GAACAAGTACGGGCTTCCATACCCCCTCGCTCCTCGCGCTCTCGGCGGCGCAAAGTCGTCCAAAAAGCGACGCGGGCATGGATGCCCGCGTGCTGTTGGGGCCCCCATTCAGCGCGACCGAGCCGCGCCACCCGCGTGGGGTATGGAAGCCCGTACTTGTTCGAGCCCGGCTATAGCCGGGCGAGTTTACGGGCGTCCCCCGAGTTCCGAGCGGTCGAGGGCATCCCGCACCGACGACTCGGTGCGGGACGGTGCAGTGGAGTCCTGTTTCTTTGGTGACTTTCTTTGCGCCAAAGAAAGTCACCCGCCCGTCAGGGCGGAAAAGAAGTTGCGTCATGCCGCCTCCGGCACGAGACCGAAGCGCCGTTCGCGGCCGGCAAACCAGCCCAGGGCCTGGACAAAGTCGTGCTCGGCAAAATCCGGCCACAGCGTCTCGGTGAAATACAGCTCGGTGTAGGCCAGAGGCCACAGCAGAAAATTGCTGATGCGCCGCTCACCTCCCGTACGGATCAGCAGATCCACCGACGGCAGGCCGGCCGTTTGCAGATGGGCTTCCAGGTTTTCGGCATTCAGCACGAGACCCTGTCGCTGGCAAGCCTCGGCGGCCTGCAGAATGTCCCACCGGCCGCTGTAACCCACCGCCACGGTGAGGTGCAGGGCCCCGTTGCGGACGGTTTTGGCCTCGGCAGTCCGCATCAACTGACGCAAGTCGGCCGGGAAACTGGAGTGTTCGCCGATAAACCGCAGGCGGATATCGTTTTCACGCAGCGCCTTCAGTTCTTTCGAGAGGGTGTGCAAAAACAACTGCATCAACAGACGGACTTCGGTGTCGGGCCGTTGCCAGTTTTCCTGGCTGAAGGCGAACACGGTCAGCGCTTCGATCCGGTACCGGCGACTGGCACGCACGAGGCGACGCGCGCTCCGCAATCCGGCGCGGTGTCCGAAACTGCGCGGACGGCCGCGGAGGCTCGCCCAGCGGCCGTTGCCGTCCATGATGACGGCCACGTGACGCGGAACGGGAACGGCCGGCTCGGACGTCTTTAGAACTGAGGAAGTCATTGTCATTGCCGGCTTGGAGTCGGGGATCGGGAGTCGGGAGTCGGAAAAAACACGCGCGCTTTTGACCCCCGGCTCCTGGCCCCTGACCCCCGCTTCATAGCGACAGCGTCTCCTTTTCCTTGCCGCTCATCGCTTCGTCCACCCTGGCGATGTACTGATCGGTGAATTTCTGGACGTCGGCGGCAGCCCGTTTCTCGTCGTCGGTACTGATCTGCTTGTTCTTGAGGAGCTCCTTGACCTCCTGCAGTGCATCGCGCCGGATGTTGCGGATCGAGACCCGCGCCTGTTCGGCCTCCTGCTTCACCACTTTAACCAGTTCCCGGCGGCGCTCTTCGGTCAACGCCGGCATGACGATACGGATCACCGTGCCCGCGGTATTGGGGGTGATGCCCAGGTCCGAAGCGAGGATGGCCTTTTCAACCGGCCCCACCTGAGTTTTCTCCCAGGGCGTGATGCTGATCGTGCGGGCATCCTCCACCACCACGCTGGCGACCTGCGACACCGGCACCTCGGAACCGTAGTAATCCACCTTGAGGTGGTCCACCAGCGAGGCGCTGGCCCGGCCCGTACGCAGGCGGGCGTATCCGTGTTTGAGCGTGTCCACGCTTTTGGACATCCGGGCTGCGGCTTCTTTTCTGATGGCGTCGAGCATGTTCATCTCACCAGGGTACCGACGTCGCGGGCGCCCCGGATCAGACGCAGCAGATCACCGGGGGTGTTCATGTTGAAAACCCGCAGGGGAATTTTGTGATCCCGGCACAGTACAATGGCCGTCTGATCCATCACGCCCAGCCGCCGGTCCAGCACGTCGTCGTAGCTCAGTTCAGCGTATTTTTTCGCCCGCCGGTTTTTCACCGGATCGGCGCTGTAGATCCCGTCCACCTTGGTCGCCTTGAGCAGCAGCTCGGCGTTGATCTCGATGGCGCGCAGACTGGCCGCCGAATCCGTCGTAAAGAACGGATTCCCGGTTCCGGCGGCAAAAATCACCACCCGCCCCTTCTCCAGGTGCCGGATGGCTTTGCGGCGGATAAAGTCCTCGCACACCTCGTTGATGCGGATGGCCGATTGCACGCGCGCTTCCTGGCCGATGCGCTCCAGCGCATCCTGCATGGCCAGTGCGTTGATCACGGTCGCCAGCATGCCCATCTGGTCGCCGGTCACACGGTCCATGCCGGCGCGGGCCAGACCCTCGCCACGAAAGATGTTGCCGCCGCCCACCACCACCGCCGTCTGGACTCCGAGACGCACGACCTCCTGAACCTCGGACGCCAGGCGGGACATGACGGAGGGAGAAATGCCGTAGTCCAGATTTCCCATCAGGGCTTCGCCGGACAGTTTGAGCAGAATGCGTTTATAGGCAGGTTGGGCAGGCACTCCGCACTCCTCAAATCCGTAGGGATGACAGACTAAAATAAAGGCCCCGTTGCCGGAGCCTCTGCTCGAACGCTCTGAGCGCCTGATTCTAGCCCGATTTTGTATCCAGCATGACGGCCGCCGCGGAACCCTGCGGTTATTTTTCGATGCCCTCGCCCACTTCAAAACGCACAAAGCGCGCCACCGAACCGCCGCGGGTCTGGAGCACTTTCTCCACCGTCTGGTCCGGGTCCTTGACGAACGGCTGGCCCAGCAGGCTGACTTCGCCCAGAAACTTGCGCAAGCGGCCCTCCACCATCTTGGCCACGATCTCGGGCGGCTTGCCGCTGTCGGCGGCCTGTGCCATCAACACCCGGCGCTCGGATTCACGAACCGGTTCCGGAATATCGTCCGGCCGGAGGAACTGCGGGCGCGACGCCGCCACGTGCATGGCGATGTCCCGACCCAGCTCGGCATCGCCCTTGTCCAGGGCCACCACCACACCGATGCGGTTGCCGGCGTGGATGTAGTGCGCCATTGCAGCACCGGCCCGATCCACCACTTCGAATCGGCGCAGCGTAATGTTCTCACCGACTTTGGCCACCATCGCCTTGCGCCGGTCTTCCACCGTCTGTCCGTCCACCGTGCAGGCGGCCAGCCGCGCCGCGTCCGCAGGACGGTGCTGCAAGGCGGCGTTGGCCACCGCGGCGGCAAACGCCTGAAAATCCGCGCCCCGGGATACGAAATCGGTCTCGCAATTCAATTCCACCAGGGCCATCGCCGTCGCATTTTCGGCCACGGTCACGGTACCGTCGGCCGCCGCGCGGCCGGCTTTTTTCACGGCCTTGGCCTGACCGTCCATGCGCAACTTCTCGATGGCCGCTGGCACATCACCGCCGGTGGCCAGCAAGGCTTTGCGGCAGTCCATCATGCCGGCGCCGGTACGTTCGCGCAGTTCCCTGACCTGAACCGCCGAAATGTCCGGACCGCTCATTCCGCCGCCTCCGGGCTCTTCACCTTTTTGGGCTTGGTCTCGATCTTGGTTTCCTTCCGGGGCGCACGACCGCGCCTGGGTTTGGCCGCCGCCGGTTCCTGTCCATCCATTTCCACAAACTCATCACCACGGCTTACGGCATGGGCACCCCGGGCTTCGATCACGGCGTCAGCGACACACTGGACATACGTCTTGATGGCGCGCGTTGCGTCATCGTTGCCGGGAATCACATAATCAATGCCTTCCGGATCGTTGTTGCTGTCCACGACGGCCACCACGGGGATTCCCAGTTTTTTCGCCTCGGACACGGCAATTTTCTCGTAGCCGACATCAATGACGAACAGACAGTCCGGCAGACTCTGCAACTCCTGGATACCGCCCAGGCTGTTGCGCAGTTTTTCCGTTTCGCGCAACTGGTTGAGCTGTTCCTTTTTGGTCAGGCGGTTGAGGGTGCCCTCCGCGATGGACTTCTCCATCTCCGTCAGGCGTTTGATCGAGGCCTTGATGGTCTTGAAGTTGGTCAGCGTACCGCCCAACCAGCGCCGCGAGACATGCGGCATGCCGCAACGCCGGGCCTCGGTTTCCATCGCCTCCTGGGCAGCGCGCTTGGTCCCCACAAACAGGATTTTCCCGCCGTTGGCGGCCAGTTTGCCGATGAAATGGCAGGCGTCCTTGAGCAGCGGCAGCGTCTGCTCGAGGTTGATGATGTGGATCTTGTTGCGCTGGCCGAAGATGAAAGGCTCCATCTTCGGATTCCAATAGCGCGTGCGATGCCCAAAATGCGCGCCAGCGTCCAGCAGCTGGCGCATGGTAATAGCGGCCATGCGATGTCCTCGGGTTGTGCAAACCACACTCTTTTCCCAACTCACCCAAGGGGAATGTGGATGGATTTTCGGCGGATAAAACCCGCCGCTTCATTGCCTTGCGGCGGCGCGCTTTATACCATAGCGCCCCCTGCCCGACAAATGGTCGGCGCGGGACCTCGCTCCCAATCCCACCATGTCCGTCACCATCAAGAACGCCCAGGAGCAGCAGCTGCTGCGGGAAGCCGGCCGACTGGCCGCCGCAGTGCTGACGATGATCGAGCCTCAGGTACGGGCCGGCGTCACCACGGAAGAACTGAACGACCGCTGTCACGAATTCATCGTCGGGGACCTCAAGGCGACACCGGCGCCCCTGAACTACAAGGGATTCCCAAAATCCATCTGTACCTCGGTCAACCACGTGGTCTGCCACGGCATTCCGGGCCCGAAGAAACTCCGGAAGGGCGACATCATCAACGTTGACGTCACCGTGATCAAAGAGGGTTTTCACGGCGACACCAGCCGCATGTTTTATGTCGGCGAACCGCCGGTGCTGGCCCGGCGCCTGTGCGAAGTCGCACACCGCGCCATGCTGGAAGGCATCCGCCAGGTACGTCCCGGGGCCCGTCTCGGCGATCTGGGCCATGCCATCCAGACCTTCGCCGAAGCACAGGGCTTTTCGGTGGTGCGCGAATACTGCGGCCACGGCATCGGTCGGGAATTTCACGAAGAGCCACAGGTACTGCACTACGGCACGCCCGGCACCGGCCTGACCCTGCAGGCCGGCATGGCCTTCACCATCGAACCCATGGTCAATGCCGGCCGTCCCGAAGTGCGCCTGCTGCCGGACGGCTGGACCGTGGTGACCAAGGATCATTCGCTCTCAGCACAATGGGAACACACCGTGCTGGTCACGAACCGCGGCTACGAGGTGTTGACGGCGCGCAACGGGGAGGCCCCCTGATGGGCCTGGAACTCGAGCTGGAATCGGAAGACGCGGCCTCGGTCTTTTCCACGTCCGCCATCCGCGCGCGTCTGAACCTTCCCGGCAAACCGGTCGCCGCGTTCCGCGACACCCTGACCTGGGGCCAGGAACGGCTCTACGGCCTGTTCACGGAAAGTACGTCCACCGAATCGCTGGTGCACGCCCGCTCGTTCCTGGTGGACGAGGTACTGCGCGCGGCCTGGGTAAAGTTTCTGCCCGAACAGCCCGCGGGACTGACGCTGGTGGCCGTGGGCGGCTACGGCCGCGGCGAACTGTTGCCGCATTCCGACATTGACCTGCTGCTGCTGCACGAACCGGGCACGCTCGAAGCCGTCAAGCCCGCGCTGGAACAGTTTCTGACCTTTCTGTGGGACATCGGCCTCGACGTGGGATCGAGCGTGCGCACGGTCGAGGCCTGCGCGACGCTGGCGGCCGGCGACATCACCATCATGACCACGCTGCTGGAATCACGCCCTCTGGTGGGCGACCGGCCACTCTTCCAGGCGATGCAGACCGCGCTGGCGCCGGATCGCGTATGGCCGGTGGCCGAGTTCTACAAGGCCAAACTGGAAGAACAGCGCCAGCGTCACCGGAAATTCGACGACACGGGGTACAAGCTGGAACCCAATGTGAAAGAAGGCCCCGGCGGACTGCGCGACATCCACACCATTGCCTGGGTGGCCAAGCGCCATTTCGGCGCACAGACGCTGCACGAACTGAAAGAAAAGGGCTTTCTGACCCCGCAGGAATGCAGCGACCTGTTCGCCGGGCAGGATTTTCTGTGGCGCGTGCGCTTTGCCCTGCACCGGTTGACCGGTCGAAAGGAGGACCGGCTGCTGTTCGATCACCAGGTCCAGGTGGCGGCGCTGTTCGGCTACGTGAACGACGGCCGCAATCCGTCACCCAATCACGCGGTGGAACAGTTCA
>JAKEEJ010000101.1 GCA_022616655.1 Nevskiales bacterium
ATTGCCGCGGCCCGGCAGCGCCTGCACGCCTACCCTCACGTGCACCTCCTGGAGGCCGATATGCACGCACTGCCACTGGAATCAGGTCGCTTCGACCATGTCTTCCTGATGCATGCGCTGGCTTACACTCGAAAACCGCAAGCGGCGCTGGCCGAGGCCGCGTGCCAGCTGCGGGCGGGCGGGCGGCTCGTCATCACGGCGCTCAACCGCCATCGGCACAAGGCCACCATGCAGGCCTACGATCACGTCAATCTGGGGTTCACTCCGGCTGACTTACGCCAATGGCTGAAGAATGCCGGACTGTCCGTGGAATTGTGCCGCGTGACCTCGCATGAAGAACGGCCACCCTATTTCGAGGTCATCACCGCCATTGCACGACGGAAAGCCCGATAACGGGAAGTGGGATTCAGGGCTTGGGGGTGTCGCCTTGGGGCAGCAGGTCGTCCTGCCATAACACCCGCCCGGTCTTTTTGGCAATGGCCTGCAAGCGCTCGCGGTGTGCGGTAAGTTCCGTTTTCGTGGCCTGCACCACCCTTAATTCCCCTCCACCGTCCACGATCTCGACCCTGTGCACCCGCGACTCCGAAACAGCCGGGGCCAGAGACTCCAGCAGCAACTTCTCCTGTCCGCCGGTCATGGCGAGATAAACGTCGGCGAGCAGGGAAGCATCGAGCAGCGCGCCGTGCAGCTCGCGGTTGGAATCGTCCACTCCGTAACGCCTGCATAAAGCGTTGAGGCTGTTCTTCTGTCCCGGGTGCAGCTGACGCGAGAGATACAGGGTATCCGTGACTGTACACAGGGTTCCAATGCGATCCTGCCGACCGGCCCGGCTCAGCTCGGCGTCCAGAAATCCCACGTCGAATTCGGCGTTGTGAATGATCAGTTCGGCACCGCGCAAGTAATCGAGCAGGCCCCCGGCAATGTCCGTGAAACGCGGTTTGTCCGCCAGAAACTCGCGGCGAATGCCGTGCACGCCCAGCGCCGCCACATCAATGTCCCGCTCCGGATTGAGGTAATGGTGGAAGGTATTGCCGGTGAGACGCCGGTGGTTCAGCTCTACACAGCCAATCTCGATGACACGGTGGCCCCGGGCCAGTTCCAGCCCGGTGGTTTCAGTGTCGAGGACGATCTGCCGCGCCATGTCAGTCGCAGGAAGACGGGCGTGAAGGATCGACCGTGGATGACGAGAACAGGCTTTGATCAATGGCTTCGTTGGCCAGGCCGTCAGCCGCTTCATTACCCGCCTCGCCGCTGTGACCCTTGACCCATCGCCAGTCCATGCGGTGGCGTGCGGCGGCGGCATCGAGCCGCTGCCACAGGTCCTGGTTCTTGACCGGCTTTTTGTCGGCCGTCCGCCAGCCACGGGCACGCCATTGCGGCAACCATTCAGTCAAGCCCTGTATTACGTAAGTGGAGTCGGTGTACAGCGTAATGGCACAGGGTTCCTGCAAGACCTCCAGTGCTGCAATGGCGGCCATCAGTTCCATGCGGTTGTTGGTGGTGGCGGATTCGAACCCCTTGAGCCGTTTTTCGCTGCCGCGGTAGCGCAGCAACGCACCCCATCCGCCCGGTCCGGGATTGCCGCGGCAGGCACCGTCCGTATAGATCACGACCGGCTTCATGGGTTGCGCGTATGCGTCCCGGACACCGGGACGCCGCTGATCAGCGGCCCCACCGTCGCACGCTGAACGCGTCCCACCCCCGTCACCGGAATCACGCGTTTTTTGGCGACCAGCAGATAGCTTTCCGACCAGACGCCCAGCCAGCGTTCCAGCCCGGAGGCGCTGGCACCGCTGGGATGCACCCAGGGGAACCCCACGCCAAAACGTCGGGCATCCGTCACCTCGAAATTCAGCAGCTCCAGCCAGTCACACAGGCGGCCGATGCGGATAAAACGTGCTCCGGCTGGAAACGCGCGGTACCGAAAACCCAGTCGTTGGCGCCAGGCCCACGCGCTCCAGGGATTGAAACCGAGGACGAGCAGGCGGCCGCGGTCGGTGAGGATGCGATCGGCTTCGCGCAGTACCGTGTGCGGCGAATGGGAATACTCCAGCGTGTGCGGAAGCAGTACGGCATCCGCTGTTTTTCCGGGGACCGGCAGGCGCTCCGGTTCAATCAGTGCCTGGGCGTTGAAATTCTGTACCGTGCCCAGCACCGCACGATGCAGCATTTCACTGGCCGCCAACAGCCGGTCGCCCCGCCCCCAGCTCCCGATCTGCACGATATGCCGCCCGAACAGCTCGGCGAGGGCCTGTTTGATCTGCTGTTCCTCCAGCGCCAGCGACCTCCGGCCACGCGGCGACCTCAGCCACAACTCCAGAGCATGCCGGCTGAAAGGGCGGCAGACATTCCCGGGCCGGTGGTTAAAATTCATTAATGGATATACGGTCTCATGATCCGCGACATGATAGCGCTATGCACACCCTCTCCATCACCCCCATCCCGGCGTTCGCGGACAACTATTTCTGGTTGCTGCATCGTGACGGCCGGGCCGTGGTGGTGGATCCGGGGGTCGCGGAACCGGTGGAGCAGGCACTGCGCGAGTACCGGCTCCAGCTGAGCGCCATCCTGATCACCCACCATCACGCGGATCATATCGGCGGACTGGCCGCACTTAAGTCGAAATTCCAGGTGCCGGTCTACGGTCCCCGGGTCGAATCGGCCCGCATTCCGGGCCTGACGCACCTTTTGAAAGAAGGCGACCGCCTGTCTCTGGACGCGCTGAAGCAGGAATTGCAGATCTGGGAGGTACCGGGCCATACCCTGGGACATATCGCCTACCTTGCCGGAGATTTCACCCTATGCGGCGACACGCTGTTTTCCGCGGGCTGTGGGCGTCTGTTCGAAGGTACGCCGCAACAGATGCACCAGTCCCTCATGCGCCTCGCCGCCCTCCCGGAATCCACCGCGGTCTTCTGCGCGCACGAATACACTCTGTCCAACCTGGCTTTTGCCGCCGCCGTGGAACCCGCCAATGCCGTTATTCAGAATGAAATCGTGCGGGTACGGGCGCTGCGGCAACGGGAAATTCCCAGCCTGCCCTCCAACATCGGGCAGGAGCGGCGAATCAACCCGTTTCTCAGGACGAGGGATCCTGCGGTGGTTCGCGCGGCTGAACAGCGGGCGGAACGGAGGTTGATGTCGGCCCTGGATGTGTTCACCGTTCTGCGACACTGGAAAGACGAATTTCGTAACTCCGGCTCACGATGAACCCTGACACGCTTTGGTACACTGCCAGCGTCTGCTCACATAACGCAAGGAGAATGAAATGGGATTTCTGGCCGGGAAAAAAGCACTGATCACCGGCGTGGCCAGCGAGCGCTCCATCGCCACCGGTATTGCGCATGCGTTCCGGCGTGAAGGGGCCGAACTGGCCTACACCTACCAGGGCGAGAAACTGAAATCGCGGGTGGACGAGCTGGCCCGTGAAACCGGTTCGAGTCTTGTTCTGCCGCTGGATGTCGCCCGGGACGCCGAGATCGCGGCCGTTTTCAAGGCGCTGCACACCGCCTGGGGCGGGCTGGACATTCTGGTGCACTCCATCGGGTTTGCCCCGCGGGAACTGCTGACCGGCGGCTACCTGGAAACCGTCACGCGCGAAGGCTATGCCCTGGCACACGATATCTCGGCCTACAGCTTTGCGGCGCTGGCCAAAGCGGCGCGGCCGCTGATGCAGAACCGTAACGGGGTGTTGCTCACCCTCACCTATCTGGGAGCCGAACGCGCCGTGCCGATGTACAACGTCATGGGTCCCGCCAAAGCCAGTCTGGAGGCCAACGTCCGTTACATCGCCGCCGAGCTGGGCTCCACCGGCATCCGCTGCAACGCCATCTCGGCCGGTCCCATCAAGACTCTGGCCGCCGCGGGCATCCGGGGATTCCGCGACATGCTGTCACTGGCCGCAACGATCGCCCCGCTCAAACGCAACGTGACCATCGAAGAAGTCGGCAACGCCGCGGTCTTTCTGTGCTCGGATCTTGCGTCCGGCATCACCGGTGAGATTCTGTACGTGGATGCGGGCTATCACATCATGGGCATGGCCAGTGGCGACGACACCGGTCGGCCGCCTGCGGCGTGACGTTCGGGGAGACATCAACCCGGCCCCGCCGCCTTCCTGATTCTCAACGCCGGTTCGCCCAGAATACCCTCCTCGCCTTCCAACCGGCCCACCACCACGGCGGCACAACTGTCGCCGAGCACGTTCACCGTGGTGCGGCACATGTCGAGAATACGGTCCACCGCCAGGACCAGTCCGATCCCTTCCAGGGGCAATCCGACCGCGCCGAGAATGACCGCAATGCCCACCAGGCTCGCCGAAGGAATGCCGGCGATCCCAAGGCTCGTGAACAGGGCCCCGAGCACCACCACGAACTGGCCGCCAAAACCCAGCTCCACCCCGTAGGCCTGGGCGATAAACATCGCCACCACGCATTCATACAGCGCGCTACCGTCGGTATTGACGTTGGCCCCGATGGGCAGCACAAACCCGCTTACGCGCAAGGGCACGCCGGCGCGTTGTTCCACACAGTTCTGTGTCACCGGCAGCGTAGCCGCGGACGAGCTGGTGGAAAATGCCATGGCCAATGCCGGCCCCATCGCGCGGTAATGTTTCCACGGCGACACCCGCGCCACGCCCCGCAGCACCAGCGGCAGCGTAATCAATGCGTGCGTGGCCAGTGCCAGTACCACGGTGACGAAAAACATCGCCAGCGGGCGTAGTGCGTCCCAGCCGGTCCGTGCAATCACGACGCTCACCAGACCGAATACACCGACGGGCGCGAAGCGCATGATCAGACCCGTCAGACGAATCATCACCCCGTAGAAGCCCTGCCAGAATTCGCGCTGACTGCGGCCCGGAGCCCCCGGCAGGCGGCTGGCGGCATATCCAAACAGCAGGCTGAAACAGATCAAGCCCAGCATCTGGCCTTCGGCCGCAGCGGCAAAAATGTTGGGAGGAAACAACAGCAGAAGCACGCGGGCAAAATCAGCGATGCCCTTGCCCTGCATTTGCTGGACCACTTCAGTGGTACTCGCATCCAGGCCCATGCGCGGGCCGGCGGGCGTACCGTCAACGATCCCGGGCATCAGCATATTGACAAAGAACAGCCCGGTCAGAATGGCCACCAGCCCGGTGCCCACGTAGTAGGCGATCGTATGCAGGCCGATGCGTGTCAGCGTTGAACCCTGCATGGACGCCAGGCCGTTGAGAATGGCCGAAACGATCAGCGGCACCACCAGCATCTTGAGCGCGTTGAGAAACAGTGTGCCGAGAAAATCAAACAGCGGCAGCGCCGCACCGTCCGGACCGGACCAGACTCCTGCCACCACCGCCGCGACCAGGGCGACGGCGATCTGCCAGTGCATGGACCTGCTCACGATCGCCCCACGAACAACGTGGATTAATTTTCTGCTTCGGGAGGCGAGATTGTTTCCACACCGATGTGATTCTGCAGATCGGTGACATACGCGGAAAACTCCGCGCCGGCAATCGCCTCCCGTAACCGCACACGCGTCTGTTGCTGCACATCGGTGGGAACCGAAGCCCAGTCCGCGTCCTCGACGCCGGTCGTCGCCAGAACGGCCACGTCGCCGTTGTCGAGCGTGACCTGGGTCCGACTGGCCTTGCCCGGTTCCGGGCGCGGCAGACGGAACAGAGCTTCCAGAATTTTCGGGTCCACGCCCGGTGCAGCGCGGGGCACCCGACCGACGACCTTGAACCCTACGCCCCGTCCTCGCACCGCCTGCTCGAGGGAACGACCGTCGCCCAGACTGTCCAGCGCCGCCGCGGCCTCGCTTGCGGCCTGCTGACGGGCGGCCTCCGTTTTCAATTCATCGCGTAACGCGTCCATCACCTTCTCCAGCGGCTGCTGTTGGGAGGCTTCGTGGTCCTGCTTGCGGATGACCGCGACACGGTTGTCACCGATCGTCAGGGGCGGGCTGTTTTCATTGTTATTCAACACATTTTCCGAGAAGGCCATCTCGACCACCGCCGGTTGTGCAGCGATATCGGTACCGCCGGCACGGGTGATCCAATCCGTGCCCTTAACCGTCAGGCCCAGCGCCTGCGCGACCGGTTCCAGCGAACCGGGTGATTCAAATGCCAGCTGCTCGAGTTTTTCGGACCGTTCCTGGAAACGGCGTTCGGCATCGCGCTGGCGATACAGGCTCAACAACTCGGCCTGCACTCCGGCATCCTCAAAGGGCTTCGTAACCGCCGGGTGCACTCCCTCCAGCCTGATCAGATGCCAGCCGAATTCCGTTTCCACGGGCTTGCTCACCCCGTTCCGATCGAGTGCGAACAAGGCCTGTTCAAAAGGTTCCAGCATCTGTCCGCGCCGGATCCAGCCCAGATCACCGCCCTTGTTTTTCGAACCCGGATCTTCCGAATGCGCTGCGGCAAGCGCAGCAAAATCAGCCCCCTCCTCAAGCGCTTTGGCCAGAACATCAAGACGCTTCCGGGCCGCTGCCCGGTCGGCGTCGGCTGCAGAGCCGATCAGGATATGACGCGCACGGCGCTCCTCGGGAGTGGAAAAGCGCGTCGCCTTGTCCGATTCATAGATGACTCGCAGAACCTCGGCGTCCGGTTTTTCCGCTGGCGGCAAATCCTCCAGGGCCAGTTCCACGTAGGCCAGGCGGATCCGCTCGGGTGATTGAAAGCGGGATTGTTGCTCGTCGTAGCGGGCCTGCACCTGCTCCGGCTGTATCCGGATCGTCGGCAGGTACCGGGACACTTCAAATACCGCATACGCCAGCCAGCGCTGCTGCTGCTCGAGCCGGTAGGCCTGTGCCGCTTCGGACTCGGCCGCCCAGGCGCTGCTGAGAATACCCTCGCGCATCTGATCAATCATGAAAATGTTGCGCGCCTGGGATTCATAAAGCGCCGGCGTATAACTCTCTCGTGCCAGCCGGTTGCGGTAGGCCACCGGGGAAAACTTGCCCTGCTCCTGGAATTCGGGATTGGTGCTCACGATCTCGAAGATCGCCGCATCATAAGCACGATAACCGGTCTGGCGCGCATGCTGAATCAATGCCTGTTCCAGCACCAGGTCGTTCAGGACGACCTCACGAAACCGCGGAGTGTTCACCAGTTCCGGGCGAAAATTCTCGCCCATCCACTGTTGCAGCTGTCGCGCCCGCTGCTCGGACGCCTGCCGAAACTGGGATTGCGTAATCTTCTGCTTGCCGACCCTGGCCACCGTGGGATCCGAACTGCCTCCACGGAACGTCTCGATGCCGAAGAATGCAAACGGGACCAGGATAATCCCGACCACAATCCAAACCAGCGGACCGGACAACCGATCACGAATGTTCTGCAACATGGCCAAAACCTCTCTTGTGTCCGGAGGGCCGGGCGCCCGACCTCCCGTTTCATTCAATCAAGACTCGAAATCTGGACTGAATACACAAGAAATCCGGGCGTGACCTCACCGGACTTCCTGGCATTCATAAAAAAGTGGCGGAGCGGACGGGACTCGAACCCGCGACCCCGTGCGTGACAGGCACGTATTCTAACCAGCTGAACTACCGCTCCGCGGAAATGGCATCCTGGTGGGTGCTGACGGGCTCGAACCGCCGACTTTCGCCGTGTAAAGGCGACGCTCTACCAACTGAGCTAAGCACCCCTGCGAATCCTCAACGCATGCGCAGGGGGCCTAGTTTACGGTTTCCTTAAAAACCTTGCCGGCCTTGAATTTTATTTTTTCCGTCCGGTTCGACGGTACCACGGGTCAGGCACGGTGCGGGCGGATCCCGGCAGTCCCCGTAAAACCGCACATTCTGTCCGCGCCCATTATTCGACAACCGGTCATGGAGCCTGTAGAGTTTGCCCGCTGTCGCTTCAAGCAGTGTATTTACCGCGGTATCCTTACTCATGCACCAAACGGCACCAGTCAGGCCACGCGGCTACCTTTCTTGATTGCGAGCACCCCGCGGGCGGGCTGGTCCGCATCCACACTTAGCATTGAAAGGAATGTCGCATGTCGAATGTTGCAACAGGCACCGTAAAATGGTTTAACGAAACCAAAGGCTTTGGATTCATCACTCCGGAAGGCGGCGGCGAAGATCTCTTCGCCCACTTCAAGGAAATCCAGGGCAGCGGTTTCAGAACGCTCAAGGAAGGTCAGCGGGTGGAGTTTATGCCACAGCGCGGCCCCAAGGGCATGCAGGCGACTCAGATTCGTCCGCTCTAAGCCTCTCGATACCTCTGTCATTGAAACCGCGGCCCCGTGCCGCGGTTTTTCTTTTGGGGCAGCCAAAAGCTGTGATGCCGTCATTGCAGAATCCGCACCGCTCCGGCAAAACGTTCCACCCAATAGGGCGTCCTGATCGAAGTCACCCTCACGTCCTTGCCCCGGGCCGGCGCGTGTACCGCCCGGTTTTCGCCCACGTAAATTCCAACGTGCAGGCCCGTGTCCATGCGGAAAAACACCAGGTCTCCCGGTTCCGCATCCTCCAGCGGAATACGGCGTCCGGCATGGAATTGCTGCGCCGCGGTCCGGGGCAACACAATGCCCGCCTCGGCATAAACGTGACGCGCCAACCCGCTGCAATCAAAACCGTCGCCGTCCTCACCCCCGTAGCGATACGGCCGTCCGATCTGCCCCAAAGCGCTTTCCAGCATGCGCTGGCGCGTGGCACGGTCATCGGGTACACTGGGCGCGCTTGAATCGGGAGTGAACGACGGGCTGCAGGCCGCCAACGTCAACAACCATCCGCAGAAAACGATGCACAAAACCTCCGATATCACACCGGACTTTCGGGCGCAGTGACCATAAGACGTCAGCATCAACTGTTTAAAAAAGGAAACTTTCATGGCCAACAATAGCGCGGCCGTACAAACACTGCAGAATCAAAATCCAGCGTACGTCTCGTCCGGTTATGCCTGGTTTGTGGTTGCGATTCTGATGGTTGCTTACGTGTTCTCGTTCGTGGACCGCCAGATCCTGAGCCTGCTGGTCAAGCCGATCCGCAGCGACCTGGGCATCAGCGACACGCAGATGAGCCTGCTGATGGGATTCTCCTTTGCGATCTTTTACACCATCATGGGCATCCCGCTGGGCCGCCTGGCGGATCGCAAAAGCCGTCGCGGACTGATTGCCGCCGGCATAGTGATGTGGAGCGCCATGACCGCGCTGTGCGGCACGGCCAGACATTACTGGCAACTGCTGCTGTTCCGCGTCGGCGTCGGCGTTGGCGAAGCGGCGCTGTCCCCCGCGGCGTACTCCTTGATCACGGATTACTTCCCGCCCGGCAAACGCGCCACCGCCATCAGCGTCTATTCCATCGGCATATCGCTTGGCTCCGGCATCGCCTTTCTCCTGGGCGGACTGGTCATCAAGCTGGTGTCGGGTCAGGACGCCATAGATCTGCCATTGATAGGCGCCATCCGTCCGTGGCAAGTGGTGTTTCTCATTCTCGGCGGAACCGGCATCGTATTCAGTCTGGCTTTACTCCTCGTGCGCGAACCGCGGCGTCAGGGCGCCGTAGCCGGCACCGACGTGCCGCTGGGCCGGGTGCTGGCGTACCTGTGGCAGAACCGGCGCACGGTCTTATGCCACAACATCGGCTTTGCACTGCTGGCGCTCTGCGCCTACGGCTCCAGCGCCTGGACCCCCACTTATTTCGTCCGCACGCACGGTTGGGACGCGGCCCAGGTGGGCATCGTGTATGGATTGGTGGCAATGGTTTTTGGTGCCGCCGGGATTGTGTTCGGCGGACTGCTGACGGATCGCTGGCTCAAGCAGGGCGTGACCGACGCTGCCATGCGCGTGGGGGTCTGGGCGGCGGCCGGCGCTCTGACCATCGGTGCGCTTTATCTCCTGATGCCGACCGGCACGCTGACCGCCATTGCGCTGGCACCGGCGGTCTTCTTCGTTTCAATGCCATTCGGTGCCGCTCCCGCCGCCATCCAGGAAATCGTGCCCAATGAAATGCGTGGCCAGGCTTCCGCCGTTTATATGTTTGTCGTCAGTCTGATCGGCCTGGGTCTTGGACCGACGGCGGTGGCCGTCATCACGGACTTCGTATTCCGCGACGACAACGCCGTGCGCTGGTCCATGCTGATTGTCAGTGTTGCCGCGAACCTGTTCGCCGTCATACTGCTGTTGGCGGGACGCCGGCCCTATCGGGAGAGCCTGGTGCGCCTGCACAGCACGTTTACCCTGGCAAAGTGAGCCGACGTCTTTGAGCCCGTACGCTAGAGTTACCATCTCCTCATGCTTTTCTTTCGCGCGGCTTTATTGCGATGAACCGTAGAGGGAGGCAGC
>JAKEEJ010000102.1 GCA_022616655.1 Nevskiales bacterium
CGGCACGTTGCTGGCCCATCTGGCCCGCACCCGCCAGGTACACGGTTATGGTCTGGAGATTGATCCGGACAACATCGCGCGCTGCCTGGAGCGGGGCGTCAACGTGATTGAGGCGAACGTGGACGATGGCCTGCAGGATTTCGGCGACCGCAGCTTTGATTACGTGGTCATGACCCAGACCCTGCAGGCCACGCAGCATCCGGACTGGGTCGTTTCGGAAATCCTGCGCGTGGGCCGCGCCGGCATCGTCACCTTTCCAAATTTCGGCCACTGGAAAGTCCGCAACGCGCTGGTGCGCGGCCGCATGCCCACCACGCCGGCCCTGCCCGCCACCTGGTATGGAACGGCCAACATCCACCTGTGCACGGTGGCGGATTTCGAAGACCTGTGCCGCGAGCGCGCGTGGCGCATCGAGCGCCGCAGCCTGCTGGACCATTCGCGCCGCGACGGCTGGGCCATCCGGCTGATGCCCAACCTGCTGGCCGAGATCGCGCTGTACAAATTAAAAGCGGCCCGGTAAACCGGGCGGCGCGGGTTTAAATGGAAAAACCGAGACGCAGACTGTAGGTCAGGATGTCTCCAATCTGGCCGACTTCCGGAGTCAGCTCCAGAAACAGCAGGCTGAAGCGCGCGCCGAGGAAAACCTTGGCCTCTTCCACGTCCACTTTCTGCAAACCACCGAAACCGTTGGGATCGGATTCGCCCATCACGTAACCCACGCCGATGTACGGCGTGACCAGTGTGATGCCCTTGGACAGCGACAGGTCCACCGCCGTGGATTCCAGATCGAAGGTGTCAATCCCATCCACCATCATGTACGAGCCGCGCAAGGCCAGGGCCGGCGAGGTCGCCGAACCTTTCAGAAGGGCGTACCGGACCTCGCCACCGAGAATGTCCACATTGCTGTCGGGCACGGTGCTGTAGAACGCACCGAGGTCAAAACCAAAAGGCAGCCCCTTGGTGACCTGGATTCCCGCCAGGCCCAGTTCACTGAAACTCTGGCCGGTGACAGTAACCCAGTCCGCTTCGACGTCCACGGGCACGTAACTGGCCACGACGCCCACGCCGATGCCGGTCAAGCCCGTGGCTTCGGCCGGCCCCAGCGCCTTGTAATCAAGCGTGGCAATCAGATCTTCGGATATGGACTGGAAGGCGGCTTGACACCCCGTGCAGACAATTTCCACGTCCTTGCCCATGGCCGGCACACTGGCCAGAGACAACAGCATGACCGCTGTGAGTCTGCGCATAAATCCTCCCCGGAATAATGACGGCCTGAGAATAGCAGACGGCCCCCACTTCAGTCCTCCCCCGCTTGCGGGGGCGGACGTCCAATTTCGCAACACACGGT
This sequence comes from Nevskiales bacterium, assembly GCA_022616655.1. GTDB lineage: Bacteria > Pseudomonadota > Gammaproteobacteria > Nevskiales > Nevskiaceae > JACPFV01. The sequence continues at coordinate 1,349 of JAKEEJ010000102.1, forward strand.
CAGGGGCCGCCCGCACGCCAGACCAGATCGCCGTACCGGGCGCGCGCCGTCGCACCGCTATCGTCGCAGTCGGTCATCAACGCCACCGCATCCAGTTGCTGCGCGTCGGAACCGAAAAAGCGTCTGAAATCCTCGCGCACGTTGCGCGTTTCCGTCCACCAGCGCCCGGTGTCGGCGACGCCGCCGCGCAACGCCACGACATGCGCCTGTTCGGCATAGGCGCTGGGCCAGTGACTGCCGGCCGGCTGTCCGCTGGCCCAGACGTAGACCAGCGAGCGGGTCCGCCACAGCGCCCAGCCGCCATCACGGACGACGTACACCCGGGCCACGAAGTCGTCGCCTTTTTTCTCACGCTCGTTGATGGCGCGGAACACCTCCGGTACGTACCAGCGCCAGCTCAACACCGGCGTACGCGTCAGGTCCACCGGTTCCTTCCAGATCAGGCCCGAGGCGCCGGCCCGGCATTCGGCCTCCAGAACCTGCACACCGTTGTCGTGTGTCAGCCGGTAATCGGTCGGCGTTTTGTTTTTGAAGAGCTGCGTTTCCCAACCCTTGAGCCCGGCGACCGAAAACAATCCGGGATCGGCGTGTGTGACGCCCACACTTGTACCCAGCACCAACCCTCCAAAGACCAGGAGATCCCCAAGAATGCGTTGCAAAATTGAACTTCCTCCCCCGCAAGCGGGGGAGGATTGAGGTAGGAGCCGGCGGTGGTTCCTGCGCGCCCCCATCCTCTCCTTCCCCCGCAAGCGGGGGAAGGAGCGTGTAAAGTTTGATTTCGCGACGCGTTCTAAAAAACGTGCTCTAAAAACAGATTTCTGGAACACGGTGTCACTCCGTTGACCAATGTTTTCGGATAAAGCCGGTCGTCGCAGCTTCCACATCGCCCAGGCGGCCATGGAAAAAATGTCCGGCGCCCTCCAGCGTCACCTGCTCCGGCGGCGGACGGTACCGGGTCAGCACCCGCTGCGTCTCCTCATAACTGACGATCTCGTCGTCGCGGCTCTGCACCATCAGCCAGGGCACCGCAGGCCGCGGCGGCTGTTCGGCGTATTCGCTCGCCCTCACCCCACCGCTCGCTCCGCGAGCGGTCCCCCCCTCTCCCGCTGTGCGGGAGAAAGACAGTGGCCGCGCGTTGCGCGATAACGTGAAGGGCGGCGCGACCGTGATGAGCAACGCCGGTTGTGCACGCACCGCGGCCTTGAGGGCGATCCAGGCGCCAAATGAGAATCCTGCCAGCAAGAGTCCGGCCTGGGGGAGACGCTCCCGCATCCAGGCAACCACGGCCAATGCATCTTCGGTTTCGCCCCGTCCCTCGTCATAGGAACCCGTACTTTTCCCTACCCCGCGGAAATTAAAACGTACAGCAATCAACCCGCACTTGAGCGCAGCGGCGGCCAGCGCATAGGTCACCTTGTTGCTCAGTGCGCCGCCCTGCAACGGATGCGGGTGGCATACCACGGCAAACCCTTTCGCCGGTTCCGGCGGTACGGCCACCCAGGTTTCAATTTTTCCCGCGGGACCTTCCAACAATAGAGATCCGGCGCCGCCGGGCGCCGGCAACCAGGGCGATTTCACATCCCGTACGGCGGCACTCATGAGACGGGCAGTTTACAGAGATCGGTTCACCAGAGCCTGTTCAGGCTCTAG
>JAKEEJ010000103.1 GCA_022616655.1 Nevskiales bacterium
GCTACCGCTGCAACGGCCTAGGGCAGACCGATGCCCGGCTCACGCCACATTCCCTGTACCTTGGCCTTGGACGAACCGACAAGGAACGCCAGTCCAATTACCGGTCCTTGTTTTGTGCGGAACTGGACCGCGTCGCGATTGACGACATCCGGCTCTCCCTCAACCAGAATCAACCTATCGGCAACGAAAGATTCCTGGCCAGGATCGAAGCCATGACTGGAGTCCGACGGCAATCCAGGCCACGCGGCAGGCCACGGCTCAGGCCCGAGACCGCTGCGATTCCTGCGGATGGGCAGAAGGGATTGGCGTTGTGAGAATATTCGAGCCTGGCCCCTTTCCCCTCCTGCGATGGCGAGCGCTCATGGGGAACTCCACCTGCAATGGAACTTCCCGCTTAAGTTTACAAACTCACCGGATCGGAAATCTGGCGCAGGGTGTGTTCCAGTTCGGTGAGGCGCGTGGGGGTACCCACGTCCGACCAGCGGCCGGTGTAAAGCTCGCCGCTTAATTGTCCGCGGTCCGCGGCGGCGCGCCACAGGGGCAGCATGGGGAAGTGCCCCCGAACACAATCCTTGAACATTTCCGGGCGGTGGACGGACAGACCGCTGAAAGTCAGGCGCGCGGCGCCGTTGTTGATCACGCGCCCGCGCTGCAGGACAAAATCTCCCTTCGGGTTGTGGGCGGGATTGGGCACGAGGATCAGATGGGCCACTTCCGTGGGGTTCAAAGTCCGTGCCCGCTCCACCAGTTGCAGACAGGGATAGTCGGTGTAGACATCGCCATTGACGACGATGAAGGGCTCCGGACCCAGCAACGGCAAGGCGTGAAGAATCCCGCCGCCGCTTTCCAGCGCGGGCCAGCCTTCCTCCGAGTACTGGATTCTGACGCCCAGCCGCTGCCCATCGCCCAGCGCCGCGCGCAGGACCTCTCCTTTCCAGCCCAGATTGATCACAAAATCACGCACGCCCGCCTCCCGCAACCGTTCGAGGTGACGCAACACGAGGGGTTTGCCGGCCACCGGCACCATCGGCTTGGGCTGCGTATCGGTCAGCGGGCGCAGGCGCTCGCCCTTGCCCGCGGCCAGAATCATGGCGCGGACGGCGCTCACACGGTCACCACCGGCAGCACATGCCGTTCAAACAGTTTCGTCAGCGGCACCAGTTCGGGATGGTTCGGGGCCACGGCCATCACGTAGCGCACAAAGCGGGGCGTGTCCGCCGCGTACTGCGGTTTGCCGTCGCGGACCGTGAGCCGCGCAAAGATGCCGAGCACTTTCAGATGGCGCTGCACGCCCATCCATTCCAGCTGGCGCCAGAACTCGGCAAACGCCGGGTCCACCGGGATCTGTGCGCGCCGCGCCCGCTCCCAGTAGTCACGCGCCCATCCCTGCACCCGTTCTTCGGGCCAGCTCAGGAAAGCGTCTTTGAACAGCGACACCACGTCGTAGGCGACGGGCCCAATCACCGCGTCCTGAAAATCCAGAATCCCCGGCGAGGCCAGCCGATCGCGGCAGGCCTCTTCCCTCACCCCGCCACTGGCTCCGCCAGCGGCCCTCCCCTCTCCCCGCTGCGCGTGGAGAGGGGAACTGGCCGGCGGCTCGTGGCCGCCGATTCCTGATGAGGGCACGCTCACCATCAGATTGCGCGGCATGTAATCCCGGTGCACAAAGCAACGCGGCTGTGCCAGTGCCGATTCCACCAATCGGTCCACGACGCCCTGCAAGACGCGGTGCTCGTCGGCGGACAGCGTCACGTTCAGGTGCCGGGGCAGATACCATTCCGAAAACAACTGCGCTTCGTGGCGTAGCAGGCGCGCATCGTAGGCCGGCAGAAACGCCAGGGACTCCGGGGACTGCAGACCGGACCGCTGCATCGTCAGCAGGGCCTCCACGGCCTCGTGAAGCAGGGCGTCTGCATTGTCCGGTGTCAGCGCCTGTAAATACGTCTGCGTGCCCAGATCGGACAGCAGCAGAAACCCCCGCTCCCGGTCCTCCGCCAGAATCTCCGGTGCGTGCAGGTTCCAGCTCCGCAACAGCCGGGCGACGGCGATAAAAGGCCCGCAGGATTCCCGTTCCGGCGGTGCGTCCATGACAACCCAGCTGCGATCCCCGGCGCGCAAGCGGAAATAACGGCGAAAGCTCGCGTCCGTGGACGCCGGCCCGAACGTCGCGCCGGACGCTCCGGACAACGCGAGCCGGGCACACGCCCAGGCACAGGCCTGTTCGGCTCGCGAGTCGGCAACGGTGGCACGCGGCGCGGGTATAGTCATGACGCATTCAGGCCGTGAGCGCGCAGCATACACGCGCTCCGCATTGCGTGATACACACTCGGCCCACGATACTGTGCGCACAACCGTACCCGTGTGCCACCACTTTTCCTTTGAGCAGGTTCAAGAGGCCTACGACTTGCAATACGCTCTGGATGAAGGCGCCGTCAAAATTGTCGTTGATATGGCATAATGTAACCTAACTACCCAACCCCGCCTGCCGTGCTTTGACAATAGCCTGCGCCCGGTCGGAGACTTGCAGCTTGTTAAAAATATTGGAAATATGGTTGCTGACTGTTTTGGAGCTGATGTGGAATTGTTGGGCAATTTCCTGATTATTTAGCCCGTGAGCGATGAGTTCAAGCACCTCACGCTCACGGTCGGTTAAATCGGGGAAGGGGGATACAATCTCATTTTGATGGGTCACTCCCCTGGAGTTTTGGAAAAAAGCGGTCAGCCGGCCGGCAATGGCCGGACCAAACAACGCTTCTCCGTCGGCCACGGCCCGAATGGTTTTAAGCACCTCCGCTTTATCTGCCCCTTTGAGAATATAACCCCGTGCTCCGGCGCACATGGCCGCAAACAGTGAGTCGTTATCCTCTAGCATTGTCAGTATGATGATGCCTGTATCGGGTTTGACAGCCAGTACCCGTTGGGTGGCTTCAATGCCGTTCAAATCGGGCATGCTGATGTCCATTAAGACGACATCCGGGGCTAAGGTTTCCACCTGGGTAACAGCCTTTCGACCGGTTCCGGCTTCGCCCACCACCTCAATATCAGCGACATTCATCAGAATCGCGCTCAAGCCAGCTCGGAATAACTTATGATCATCTACCACTAAAACGCGAATGGGGGTCATATTTCACCTCTTGGCTGTAAAGGGTAGTACGGCTGTGACCCGCGTTCCCCCTCTTGAATTCGAGACTACCTCACACGTTCCGCCCAACTCC
>JAKEEJ010000104.1 GCA_022616655.1 Nevskiales bacterium
GGAAACCGGGCCTGCTGACACCCGACCTGCACGAACGAACCCTGACCGCACACCGGGTCGTGGCCCTGGGGGCGGCTCTGATCGCACACGGGAAGGAGCCCGGCCCGTACCGCACCGCGCTGCAACGGCTGCTGGAAGACACCGGGCTGCGCACAGCGGCCGAAGACTTCGCCCGGGCCCACGGGAAAATTCCCCGTGACCCGATTCTTCCGAAACTGATCACGGATACTGTTGACCGGCTCGGTTGAGCCAAGGGGTGCCTGTAAAGCGGGGAAATTCCAGCGTTACGTCCAAGCGGAAGTCACCAATCCCCGAACCCTGGCGAAGTGAGTATCGCGCGTCCACAGTTCCGCGTTGTGCTCGAGCGCGTGACCTGCAATCCAGGCGTCGTTGGTCGGGATCTTTTGGCCCTGCCGGTGCAGTTCTGCCATCAGCAGTCCGTAGCGCAGAGTCGTATCCCGGGTAATGATCACGAACTCGACCGAAGGCTCGGCCAGAAACTCATCGAGTACCGTGCGGTTCTCCGCGTAACGGTCCCCGTGGCGAAAACCGTACTCGAGCTCGCCCACGACAACGGCGGACATCAGGATGCGGCTGGCGTGGGTGAGCCGCCGCAACAGACCACGTTCGCCACGCACCAGCGCGGTGTAAGCGTTGGTATCGAGCAAAACATTCATGTCTGCAGGTCGAGGTCGGCCTCGCGTGATTCGGAGATCACCCGGTCAATCGCCCGCGCCTCGGCCGCCGTCATCCGCCCAGCGAACCGCGCGAGCGCGGCACCTCCCGCCGACGGCGCCCTTCCTCTCGTTACCAGTCCCGCGCCGCGCCGCATCAACTGCAATGCCGCCTGATTGAGTGACGTGGCGTTGCGCCGTGCCAGCGCTCTGAGGCGCCGTTCCAGCTCCGGATCGAATCCGCGCAAGGTCAGTTGCGTCATGACAGTAATCCAATATGAGTCGAGTGAGTCATTGTGACTCACTCGCGCAAAGAACGTCAATCCGCAGAGCATCCATGAACGCAGGGAAATCAGGCCAGTCTGCGCCAGATCCGGATCACCGGCTTGGAACCCCCGTTTCCCGGGACCGGTACGGAGGAATTACCGCGTGGCGGCCGGCGCACGGGCCTGACTTTCGAAAAAATCGAGCAACGGCTCGTTGTACGTGTCCAGCCACCGGTGATGGGCAACACTTTTGGGATCGTTCGAAGGAATGAGGAAAGGATCGGGTCCGTTGAAGCCGTTGCGCCGTAGCATGTCCGTGGTTTTGCGCATACAGCTGAGATCCACAATTCCGTCGCGTTCATGATGGAACTGTCGGACCTTTGGACGGCGTACGGCCGGCCAGGGCGATTCGTGCGACGCCGTGTCGGACGTGCACGCATCGTTCTCGATGATCTGTTTACGGGTTTCACGGTCCACCAGAATGCCTTTGGCCGAAGTCCGTTTTGACAGGCGGGTATCGCAAAGGGTGTCCGTGCCGAAGGGATCGCCCGCCGATACCGGCGCGAAGGCGGTGACGTTGTCGCCAAGCTCGCTGCCGGCCCGGGTGGTCATGTATCCCCCTGTGGAAAGACCCGTGATAAAAATTGATGCGTTGCTTTTCCGCGGCCGTTTCGACGGTACGATGTCCGCAATGATCCGTTCGATGTACGGCAGATCCAGATTGGGCCGGTCCAGTACGGAAAAATCGAAGCGCTTGCCGCAGGTCCGTCCCTCGGAATCGGTCACGATGTCGGTGGTGGCATCCAGCGCAAACACCGCGAATCCACGGTCCAGCGCCATTTGAGCAAACTGAATCTGCGGTTGTACCGGTGTGGGTCCGGCACAGAAATGTTCGGCCGCTCCACCGCCCCCGTGCAGCACCAGGATGGCGCCGTTGCGCCAGGGGCCTGCAGGCGCTTTCCACAGGAGATGTCGATCTATACCGGCCGCCTGCAACGTGATTTTCTGCCAGCCACTGCCAAGGCAGGATTGTTCAAGCTCGGAATGACCCGCCTTGCTCGTGTCACTGGACCGCTCGGCTTTTCCACGGCATCCGGGCAACAGAACAGCACACACGCCCAGCAGCATTCCACTGAATACGAGATTTCTATACATCGCAACTCTTCTCGAAAAGGGGCCCGGAACCGGACACTTTCTCATCGGTGCACGACCGTGGCGAGGTCCGGGACACGCTGCGGCACCGTGACAGCCTGCTGTTGAATGGCAGGGGGCTGCCCTTCCTCTGCACGCGCTTTGAGGAGCGCCAGCGCCGCTTCCATCCGGTCCATCAGATCTTTGATGTCCGGCACCGAACCGCGGTGCGCGGTCAGTCCCACGTCCAGATTGTCCTGATAGCTCATCACGGTGATGTTGAACGCCAGACCGTGGTACGGAATGCTGGTCGGGTAATTCGCCAGCACTCTGGCGCCCGCAAGGAATAACGGCTGCGGTGGACCCGGGACATTGGAAATCACCAGGTTGAAAGGCGGCGCCACCCGGTCCTGGATGCTGAAATTTTCGTACAGACGCGCGGCCTGGGCCAACAGCGCCGGCGCGGGCACGTCAATCCAGTCCATCATGCGCCGCGCCGGTACCGCCTTCAGAGCCTTTTTCGCCTCGGCCATGATCCTGGAGATGGCCTGCAGGCGTTCCACCGGGTCTTCGATTTCCGTGCACAGCGCCGCACGCGTCATGCTGACCTTGTTGCCTTGCTGGCCCACTTCATCCTTGTTACGCACCGAAACAGGCACCGAGGCGATCAGCGTCCGTTCGGGCAGCTCGTTCTTGTCCAGCAGGTAATTGCGCAGGGCCTCTGCGCAGACGCCCAGGATCACATCGTTTACCGACGTACCAAAGACGTTCTTGACGAATTTAACATCGGGCAGGGACAGTGAACGGTAGGCATATGCGCGTCGCGCCGTGATGGTGGTGTTGAAACGGGTCCGGGGTGCAACTCCCAGGCCGCCTTTTTCGACGGGCTGGTTTTTCTTCGACTTCTGCGCCGTGGTCCGGGCCCGACTTTGGGCCAGCACGGCGCGGCCGGCTGAGAACAGGGCAGGTCCGGTGTCCCGCAGCAATCGGATGGCTTCGCCAGGCCGGCTCATCAGATGGCGCGCCGTGGTCATGGCCAGCTGCAGGGGCGAGGGCACCGGCTCCGGGCGCCAGGGCCGCACCGGTGGCGCCACCGTGCGCGGTGTCGAGGTCAGATCCAGCAAGGTCCCCATGATTTCGGCGCCGGACACGCCGTCTATGCAGGCGTGGTGAATTTTGGACACCAGCGCCACGTGACCGCCCGACACCCCTTCGATGTAATAGATGCGCCACAGCGGCATGCTGCGATCCAGGCGGGTACTGAGCACGTCGCAGACAAAATCGGCCAGTTGCTGATCATTGCCGGGGCGGGGCAATGCGCGGTGGCGGACGTGATTCTCAATGTCGAATTCCGGGTCTTCAATCCAGTACGGCATGTCGAGGTTGAGCGGCGAGGTCACCAGCCGCCGGCGGTACATCGGCAGCAGGTGCAAACGGCTTTCGATCAGTTTCTTGACCGCCTCGAAACCGAAGCCCTCGGGCGCCGTGCGGCCATCAATCAGGGTCAAGCCTCCGACGTGCATCGGCACGGCATTGGTTTCCAGATTGAGAAACAGCGTGTCCAGACCGCTTAATTGGCGCATGGCTTGCTCCTGAATCGTGTCGCGCAGGGATGAATTGAAAATTTACGAGCGGGACCGCCATCCAGAAGAGGGGCCACCCCCTCTCCCTCACATACAGGTCACTCCCTCAACCAGAGGGGCTGTTATTGTTACGCCTCCGCCCGTTTCACGCCACTTTTAGCTTGGCCCTCACCTGGGTTGTTGCGAACGACCGCCGGAACCGGGAAGAGTTGAGATACCATGTGGACCCGCTCAAAGTCTGCATTTCGCTCAACTTTCATGCTGGCACCCGTCCCGCACCTGACGACCGCGCAGACCGGCCCCCTGCTGCGCCTGGAGCAGCCGCTGCTGGAGCGCACGGCCGACATCGAGGCCTGGTTTCGCGCCCAGTGGCGCGCCACGCCGGCACCGTTCTATGCCTCAGTAGATCTGCGCAACGCCGGATACAAGCTTGCGCCAGTGGATACCAATCTGTTCCCGGCCGGCTTCAACAACCTCAATCCCGCTTTCGAAGCGCTGTGCGTGCAGGCCCTGCAACAGGCGATTGAACGAGTCTGCCCCACGGCCAAGGGGCTGCTGGTGGTACCCGAAAACCACACCCGCAACCTGTTTTATCTGGAAAACGTCGCAGCCCTGCAGAACCTGATCCGCAAAGCCGGCTACCGGACACGCATCGGCTCGCTGCTGCCGAACCTGACCCAGCCGCAAACCCTCCGGCTGGATTCGGGGCGCACGCTGGTATTGGAACCGCTGAAGCGGGAGAACGACCGCGTCTCCGTAGACGGGTTCACGCCGTGCGCGGTGCTGCTCAACAACGACCTGTCCGGTGGGGTGCCTGAGATTCTCAAGGGCTTGAAACAGGACGTGCTGCCGCCGCTGGCGCTGGGCTGGCACCAGCGGCTCAAGTCGCAGCACTTTGCCCTGTACCGCGAGGTGGCCGGCGAATTCGGTGCACTGCTCAACATTGATCCCTGGCTGGTGGATCCGTTGTTCCGCAACTGCGGCCGGATCAATTTTCTGAAACGCGAAGGGGAGGAATGTCTGGCCAGCAATGTGCAGCTGTTGCTGGACGACCTGCGCGCGAAATACCGGGACTACGGCATCCAGGACGAGCCGTTTGCCATCGTCAAGGCGGATGCCGGCACGTATGGCATGGGCGTGATGACGGTGAAACACGCGGATGACGTGCGCCATCTGGGCCGCGATGCGCGCAAGAAAATGGCCGCGACCAAGGAGGGCCGGGACGTGACCGGCGCCATCATCCAGGAAGGCGTCTATACGTACGAAACCTGGGGACCGGACCGCGCCACCGCCGAACCGGTGGTCTACACGATTGACCACCACGTGGTCGGCGGGTTCTACCGCGTGCACGGCAGTCGCAGTAATCAGGAAAACCTCAATGCTCCCGGCGCGTACTTTCAGCGACTGGCTTTTGCCACCCACTGCCACCACCCCGATCCTGCCTGCGGACCGGACGAGCAGCCCAACCGCTTTTATGCCTACGGCGTGGTGGCGCGCCTGGCCCTGCTCGCGGCCGCGCGGGAAATCGCGGCGAGCGAAAAGAAATGATCTCGCGCAAAGAACGCCAAGAACGCAAAAAATAATGGACGAAAGCATTCTCTCTTTTTCACCCTTTGCGTCCTTTGCGCCTTGGCGCGCAATCTTGGTTTTTTTCCGGTGAATCGGACTCTGGGCGTCGTGATGGATCCGATCGGATCCATAAAACCCTACAAGGACACCACGCTCGCGCTGATGCTGGCGGCACAGGCGCGGGGCTGGACCCTGCTGTACCTGGAGCTGAACGACCTCTGGCTGCGCGACGGTGCCGCCTACGGTTGTGCCCGACCGGTGAAGGTGTCTGACAACGCGACACGCTGGTTTGAGCTGGGGGCAGCCCAGGTGCTGCCGTTGGGCGACCTGGACGCCATCTTGATGCGCAAGGATCCGCCCTTCGATCTGGACTACATCGCCGCGACCTACATCCTGGAACGCGCCGAAGATGCTGGCGCGCTGGTGGTCAACAAGCCACGCTCGCTGCGCGACGCCAACGAAAAGGCCTTCATCGCCTGGTTCCCGCACTGCACGCCGCCCACACTTATCACCCGCGATCCGGCCCAGCTGCGCACCTTTCTGCAGGAACAGCAGGACATGGTAGTCAAACCGATTGACGGGATGGGGGGCGCATCGGTGTTCCGCGTCACGATGCAGGACCCCAATGCCACCGTGATCTACGAAACACTCACCCACAAAAGCACGCGCTACTGCATGGCGCAACGCCACCTGCCGGAGATCCAGCATGGCGACAAACGCATTCTGATGATTGATGGAGAACCGGTCCCCTACTGCCTGGCCCGCATTCCGGCGCCGGGCGAAATGCGCGGCAATCTTGCCGCCGGCGGGCACGGTGAAACCCGCGCGCTGACCGAACGCGACCACTGGATCGCGGCCCAGGTCGGGCCGAAGCTCAGGGACATGGGCCTGCTTTTTGCCGGGCTCGACGTGATTGGCGACTGGCTGACCGAGATCAATGTCACCAGCCCCACGTGCGCGCGCGAAATCGCCCGCGACAGCGGCGTGGACGTCGCCGGCCAGGTCCTGGCCGCCATTGAGGCGAAATGCGATTAGCCCGCTTGTCTCCACCCCCCGGCCGGACGGATACTACGCCGTATGGCAGAGAACCTTTATCTGAATAATCAGTTCTTGGTCGCCATGCCGGGGCTGCAGGATTCCCATTTTACCCACTCTGTCGCTTTGCTCTGCGAGCACAACGAGCAGGGCGCGCTGGGCCTGGTCATCAACCGGCCGACCGATCTCCGGCTCGCGGACATGCTGGAACACATGCAGCTGGCGCATCCCGCCCTGGACAGCAGCCCGTACATCGTTCACTGGGGCGGCCCGGTGCAGACCGAACGCGGATTTGTGGTCCACAGCGAGCGGGGCAAATGGGAATCCAGCCTCAAAATCTCGGACACTATCCATATCACCACGTCCAAGGACATTCTCAGCGCCATCGGCCGCGGCGAAGGACCCCGGCAGTTTCTGGTCGCACTCGGTTATTCGGGTTGGGCGGCCGGTCAGCTGGAGCACGAAATTCGCGGCAATTCCTGGCTCAACACGCCGGTGGATCGTGCCATTTTGTTCGACCTTCCGCCCACCCGCCGCTGGCAGGCGGCCACGCGCCTGCTGGGCGTGGAGGTCACCCAGCTCACCGCCGGTCCGGCGGGGCACGCGTGACCGCCGGGGTGTATCTCGCCTTCGATTTCGGTACTAAAAGAATTGGCATTGCCGCCGGTGACGCCGTGACGCGCGGAGCGCGCGCACTGGGCGCCGTGGCCCACGACTGGAAACAGATTGACCGACTGCTGGCGGAATGGACCCCGGCGGCCTGTGTGGTGGGGTTGCCGCTGGGACCCGAAGGCGAGGAACAGCCCATCACGAACCAGGCCCGTGCATTTGCATCGCGGCTGCAAAAACATTTTGCCGGACCCGTGCACCTGTCCGACGAGCGCTACAGCTCGCGCAGCGCGATGGATGAGCTGCGCGCCGCCCGCGCCTCGGGTGCACTCAAACGACGCCTGCGAAAGGGTGACAAGGACGGTGCGGCGGCGCGCCTGATTCTGGAACAATGGCTGATGGAACGACGGGAGACGGGAAACGGGAGACGGGAGACGTGAAGAAAAGAAAAAGCACGCCCGTGTCTCACGTCTCACGTCTCCCGTCTCACGGTCCCCCTGCCGTTTCCGACCTGCAGCTGGATTCGAAAGGCCGCCTGCGCCACTTGCTGACGGTGGAAGGCCTGTCGCGTCCCCTGCTCACGGAAATTCTGGATCGTGCCGAAGGTTTCGCCAGCAGCGGTGAAAAAAAATACGCGCTGTTGCACGGCACGACCGTGGTCAACCTGTTCTTCGAGGCCAGCACCCGTACCCGCACCACGTTCGAGCTGGCGGCCAAGCGCCTGTCGGCCGACGTTATCAACCTCGACGTTTCGGCCTCCTCCACGTCCAAAGGCGAAACTCTGCTCGACACGCTGGCCACGCTGCAGGCCATGCAGGTGGACATGTTCGTGGTCCGGCACGCGGCCAGCGGTGCGGCGCACTTTTTTGCCGAACACGCGGCGCCCGGCGTGGCGGTGCTCAACGCCGGCGACGGCCGGCACGCCCATCCGACCCAGGCCCTGCTCGACCTGTTCACTTTACGCAAGCACCGGCGCGATTTCCGCAAACTGACCGTTGCCATCGTGGGCGACATCCTGCACTCGCGCGTCGCGCGTTCGGACATCCACGCGTTGCGCATCCTGGGCGCGAAAGAGATCCGCGTGGTCGGTCCGCGCACCCTGATCCCCGCCGCGGTTGAAACCCTGGGGGTACGCGCCTGCTACACCCTCGACGAAGGACTGGACGGCGCCGACGTGGTCATGTTGCTGCGGCTGCAGCGGGAGCGCATGTCGGGCTATTACATTCCCTCGCCCGGCGAGTTCTACCGCAGTTTCGGACTGACCCGGGCGCGTCTGAGCCTGCTCAAGCCGGAGGCGGTCATCATGCATCCGGGCCCCATCAACCGCGGCGTGGAAATCGAAGGCGACCTGGCCTACGGCGAACGCTCGCTGATCCTGCAGCAGGTCACGCACGGGATCGCCGTGCGCATGGCGGTGATGGCGATGCTGTCTGAAAGTCGGGAGTCGCCTGCCTGCCGTCAGGCAGGGGGAGTCGGGAGTCGGGAGACGTGAAGAAAAACAACGAAGCGACGCTTGCGGCTCACGGCTCACGGCTCACGGCTCACGAGTCATTGTTGATCTCTGGCGCGCGAGTTCTCAATCCCGCCAGCACGCTGGACACCATTGCCTATGTCGGTATCCACAATGGCGTCATCGCGCACGTCGGAAGAGAAAAACCCAGGGAACCGTATGCAGCACATCTGAGCGCCAGGGGCCTGTGGTTAATACCCGGCGCCGTGGATCTGTGCGCGCGCCTGCGCGAACCCGGAGCCGCACACAAAGCCACCTTCCGCACCGAAGCGCCGGCCGCCGCGGCGGGCGGCATCACCACGGTGTGCATCCCACCCGACACCCGGCCGGTCATCGACACCCCTTCGGTGGTAGACCGTGTCCGTGCGCGTGCCGCCAAAGCCGGTGGCCTGGACATTCACGTGCTGGGCGCGCTGACTCAGGGCCTGGCCGGGAGCGCTCTGCCCGACATGGCC
>JAKEEJ010000016.1 GCA_022616655.1 Nevskiales bacterium
CGGCCTGCAGGCCCGCCTCATGTCGCAGGCGTTACGCAAACTGACCGGCAACATCAAGCGCTCGAATACGATGGTGATTTTCATCAACCAGCTGCGCTACAAGATCGGCATCATGATGCCGGGCCAGAATCCCGAGACCACCACCGGCGGCAACGCGCTCAAGTTCTATGCCTCGGTGCGCCTGGACATCCGCCGCATCGGCGCCGTCAAAAAAGGCGAGGAGGTGATCGGCAACGAGACCAAGGTCAAGGTGGTCAAGAACAAGCTGGCGCCGCCGTTCAAGACCGTGTTCTTCGAAATCCTGTACGGCCAGGGGATTTCACATGAGGGCGAACTGATTGACCTCGGCGTGGAACACAAGCTGGTGGAAAAAGCCGGCGCCTGGTTTGCGTATGAAGGCGAAAAAATCGGCCAGGGCAAGGACAGTGCCCGGCAGTATCTCAAGGACAATCCGAAAGCGGCGGCCAAGCTGGAAAAGGAGCTGCGTGCCCGGCTGATGCCGGCCAAGGGAGCTCCGGTCCGTGGCGCAGCCGTCGCCGCCTAAAGACCCCCGCGTCAAGGCCATTGAGCTGCTGGCGCGCCGCGAACACAGTGCACGGGAGCTCCGGCGCAAGCTGGAACAGCGCGGCATTGGCGAGGATCGGGCCGCCGCCGCGGTCGAGGAGCTGGCGCGGGACGGCTGGCAGAACGATGCGCGTTATGCCGAAACGCGGGTGCGCGGCCGGATCCAGCAGGGCTATGGGCCCGTGCGGATTGCAGCAGAACTACGGACGGCCGGCGTCTCCTCCGACGACATCCGCCAGGCGTTAGACGACGCGGAAGCCGACTGGTACGCGCTGGCGGCCGCGGTCCATGCAAAACATTTTGGCGCACGGCCCAGAACCTCCGCCGAGCGGGCCAGGCACTACCGTTATCTGCAGGGGCGCGGATTCGACGGCGGGCAGATCGAAGCGGCGCTCAAAGGGGATTCCTCCGGGGATTGATAGGCCGAAAGGCTCGTGCCAAGCTGTCCGCCCCCATGCGCGGAGAAGCCCAATGATGCATAAACGATTCTGGCTGGCGTTCGCGGCGGTCTATGTCGTGCACACGGCACTTTCCTTTCTGTTGCACGGCGTCGTGCTTCAATCCACGTACGAATCCCTGGCGCAGGTCTGGCGACCCATGGCCGAAATGCACGCCAGGATGCCCATCCTGTATGCAAGTGCGGCGGTCTGGCTGTTCCTGTTCTGTTACATCTTCACCAAGGGCTACGAGAACAAGGGTGTCGGCGAAGGCGTGCGCTACGGGGCTCTGATCGGGGCCTTTGTGTCGGTCATGTCGGCCTTCGATAGCTACGTCATCTACCCGATCCCTTTGTGCCTCGCGCTGATCTGGCTGATCGGCGGCGTGGTCACCTTCACCCTCCTCGGCGCCGTACTGGCGGCCGTCTACCGGCGCGGCGCGATCCCTTAACGCCCGACCGTTCCCCGGCCGTGGCGCCCAGGCCGCGGCGTTCGCCGCGCCCGCGGGGGGCCGTACTCGCACAAGACGGCGCAGCGCACGCTCCGCTACCATAGCGGCCCGTTTATTCGCCCGAAAGTTTCTCCCGTGACTGGCCATGAGCTGCGAGCGCTGTTCCTGAAGTTTTTCGAGGGGTACGGCCATACGCGCGTGCCCTCCAGTCCGCTCGTGCCCGGCAACGATCCGACCCTGCTGTTTACCAATGCGGGCATGGTGCCGTTCAAGGACGCGTTCCTGGGCCACGAGAAGCGCGGCTACGTGCGCGCGGCCAGCAGCCAGAAGTGCGTACGGGCCGGTGGCAAGCACAACGACCTGGAGAATGTCGGTTACACCGCGCGGCACCATACCTTCTTCGAGATGCTGGGCAACTTCAGTTTCGGTGATTACTTCAAGAAAGAGGCCATTCCGTATGCCTGGGAATTCGTCACCTCCAGGAACTGGCTTGGCATTGACCCCCAGCGTCTGATGGTGACGGTCTACCACACCGACGACGAGGCCTATGAACTCTGGGCCAACACCGTCAAAGTGCCGAAGAACCGTATCGTGCGGATCGGCAACCGGCCCGACGGCGGTTCCGATAACTTCTGGCAGATGGGCGACACCGGACCCTGTGGGCCCTGTTCGGAAATCTTCTCCGACCATGGCAGCAAGATCGCCGGCGGACCGCCGGGATCCAAAGACGCCGACGGGGATCGCTGGGTCGAAATCTGGAACCTGGTGTTCATGCAGTACAACCGCGCGGCCGACGGTACGCTCGCGCCCCTGCCCGCGCCCAGCGTGGACACCGGCATGGGCCTGGAACGTCTCTGTGCCGTCATGCAGGGCGTGCATGATAATTACGAGATTGATCTTTTCCGTCCTCTGATCGAAGCCGCCGACCGACTCGCCCAAGGCGCGGGAACCCGATCCCGCCTCCCGCCTCCCGCCTCCCGCCTCCCGAGCCTGAAAGTTATCGCCGATCACATCCGCGCCACCGGCTTCCTGATCTGCGACGGCGTGCATCCTTCGAACGAAGGCCGTGGCTACGTCCTGCGCCGCA
Organism: Nevskiales bacterium; assembly: GCA_022616655.1. GTDB lineage: Bacteria > Pseudomonadota > Gammaproteobacteria > Nevskiales > Nevskiaceae > JACPFV01. The sequence continues at coordinate 2,540 of JAKEEJ010000016.1, forward strand.
TCCTGCGGCGCGCCATCCGGCACGGCCACAAGCTGGGCCTGAACGAACCGTTCTTTTTCAAACTGGTGGCGCCGCTGGCCGGAATCATGGGCGAGGCCTATCCCGAGTTGAATGAAAAGCGCACCCACCTCGAGAACGTGATCCGGCAGGAAGAAGACAGCTTCGCGGTGACACTCGACAAGGGTCTGAAGCTGCTGGAAGAGGCCATGGCCAACACCGCCCGCAAAACCATTGCCGGTGAAACGGTGTTCAAGCTTTACGACACTTACGGTTTCCCCGTGGACCTGACCGCCGACATCGCCCGCGAGCGGGGCCTGCGCATAGACGAAGCCGGCTATGAGCGCGAGATGGCCGCGCAGCGCGAACGCGCCCGCAGCGCCAGCGGCTTCAAGGCCGGGGACACGTTGAGCTACGTGGGCGCGGACACCTGCTTTCACGGATACGAGCGGCTGGGTGTAGACAAAGCCCGAGTGCTCGCGCTGTACCGCGACGGTCAGTCCGTCAAGATGTTGAACGCCGGTGAAACGGGAATCGTCGTGTTGTCCGACACGCCATTTTATGCAGAGTCCGGCGGCCAGGTCGGCGACAGGGGCAAAATTGTTTCCCCTCTCCCCGCGACGCGGGGAGAGGGTCAGGGTGAGGGGCCGCTTTTTGACGTGACCGACACGCAGAAGATCAAGGGCAACGTATTTGGCCACCACGGCAAATTGATGTCCGGTGCGTTGAAGCCGGGCGACGCGGTGAAAGCGACGGTGACCGAGAGCATCCGCCGCGCCACCATGCGCAATCACTCGGCCACTCACCTGATGCACCGTGCGTTGCGCGAAGTGCTGGGCGCCCACGTGACGCAGAAGGGCTCCCGGGTGGACGAAACCCGCACGCGCTTCGACTTTTCGCACCCGCAACCGGTGACGGCGGAGGAGATCGCCGAAATCGAGCGGCGGGTCAACCGCGCCATCGTCGCCAATGTTCCGGTGGACGTGACCTTGATGAAATACGATGCCGCCCTCCAGACCGGGGCGATGGCGCTGTTCGACGAGAAATACGGCGACGAGGTGCGGGTGCTGCGCATGGGCACGTTTTCGACAGAGCTTTGCGGCGGCACGCACGTGTCGCGCACCGGCGACATCGGCCTCTTCAAAATCGTCAGCGAGGGTGGCGTGGCGGCCGGAATTCGCCGGATTGAGGCGACCACCGCGGAGGGCGCACTGGCCCATGTTCAGGAACACGACGCGACACTCGCGAAAACCGCAAACGCGCTGAACATTCGCACCGCCGAAGTGCCGGAAAAGGTGCAGCAACTGCTGGAGCGCAGCAGGCAGCTTGAAAGAGAGCTGGCTCAACTTAAAGTGAAACTGGCCTCGGGCGCCGGCGGCGGCGACCTCGCGGGCCAGGCCAGAGACGTGAAGGGCATAAAACTGCTGTCGGCGGCCGTGGACGACATAGACGCCGGTGGATTGCGCGAGTTGATGGATCGGCTCAAGAACAGGCTCAGCTCTTCCGGGAACTCGGCCATTGTTGTGCTGGGGTCTGTAAACAAGGATAAGGTTGCGCTGATTGCCGGCGTCACCGCCGGTCTCACATCGAGAGTGCAGGCCGGCGAGCTGGTGAATTTTGTCGCCCAGCAGGTCGGGGGCAAGGGCGGCGGCCGACCCGATATGGCCCAGGCCGGCGGCACCCAGCCGGAAAACCTTCCCAAAGCCATTGCCAGCGTTGAAGCCTGGCTGACCGAAAAGCTGAGTTGACCATGGCTCTCATCGTCCAGAAATACGGCGGCACCTCGATGGGTTCGATCGAACGCATCGAGCACGTGGCCGCCAAGGTCGCGGCGACGCGCGAGCAGGGCCACCGGGTGGTGGTGGTGGTTTCGGCAATGTCAGGCGAAACCGACCGTCTGCTCAAGCTCGCCAAATCCGTCCACCCGCGCGGCAATCCGCGCGAGATGGACCAGATCGCCGCCACCGGCGAGCAGGTCAGCATCGGCCTGCTGGCGCTGGCCCTGGAAAAGCGCGGCGTGCAGGCCCGCTCCTACACCGGGGCGCAGGTGGCCATCCGCACCGACAATGCCTACAGCAAGGCGCGCATCAAGGACATCAAAGCGGAGCGGCTGCTCGCCGACTGCCAGGCCGGCATCGTGCCGGTGGTGGCCGGATTTCAGGGCGTGGACGACAGCGGCAACGTCACGACCCTGGGACGCGGCGGATCCGACACCACCGGCGTTGCACTGGCGGCGGCACTCAAGGCCGACGAATGCCAGATCTACACCGACGTGGACGGCGTCTACACCACCGATCCGCGCGTAGAGCCCCAGGCCCGGCGTCTGGACCGGATCACGTTCGAGGAAATGCTCGAGATGGCCAGTCTCGGCTCCAAGGTGCTGCAGATCCGTTCCGTGGAGTTCGCCGGCAAATACAAAGTTCCGCTGCGCGTACTCTCCACGTTCGTGGACGGTCCGGGCACGCTGATCACGCTTGAGGAATCCACTGCGGGAGAATCCATGGAAGACGCTCGTATTTCTGGCATCGCTTTCAACCGCGACGAGGCCCAGTTGACGGTCCTGGGTGTTCCCGATCGGCCCGGCATCGCGGCCGCGATTCTCGGCCCCATCGGCGAGGCCAACATTGAAGTGGACATGATCGTGCAGAACGTGGCGCCCGATGCCACCACCGACTTCACGTTCACCGTGCACCGCAACGATTTCGACCGCGCTCACGACATCACCAAAACCGTGGCCGCCGAACTGCACGCCAAGGACGTGCGCAGCGCCTCGGATATCGCCAAGGTGTCGCTGGTGGGCGTGGGCATGCGTTCGCACGCGGGCATCGCTTCGCGCATGTTCAAGGCGCTGGCCGGCGACGGCATCAACATCCAGATGATTTCCACCTCCGAGATCAAGATCTCGGTGGTGATTCAGGACAAGTATCTGGAACTGGCCGTCCGTACCCTGCACAAGGCCTTCAACCTGGAGTCTGCGGCGTGCTGATTCTCACGCGGCGCGTCGGTGAGTCCATCACCATCGGTGACCGTATCGTGGTCAAAGTGCTCGAGGTCCAGGCTCAGAAAGTACAGCTGGGCATCGAAGCGCCCAAGGACGTGAAAGTGACCCGGCCGGAACTGGCCGCCAAGGCTCCTATGGATACAAAGAAATAATGATTTGCTTTAACGAGTGTGGAGCAGCGTGTATTCCCGGTAATATCCGCACCACAATCTGTCTACGGAAAGATGGCCGAGTGGGTGAAGCGGGGCTTTCGTGAATGTCCGGTGGACATTCACGCCGCTGAACGCCCGAGGCGCACGCCGAG
>JAKEEJ010000105.1 GCA_022616655.1 Nevskiales bacterium
GACTCAGGGCCTGGCCGGGAGCGCTCTGCCCGACATGGCCGCGCTGGCGGCGACCGGCGTGGTGGGCGTCAGTAATGCGCTGGCGCCGCTGGAGAACCTCCTGATTGCGCGCCGTGCCCTGGAATATGCCCACGGCTGTGGCCTCACGGTGCACGTACTACCGCAGGACACCGCTCTCGCCAACCACGGCTGTGCACACGAAGGCGCGGTGGCCACCCGTCTGGGACTGCCGGCCATTCCTGTCGCGGCCGAAACCGTGGCGCTGGCCCAATGGCTGGCGCTGGTGGAACAGACCGGCGCGCGGGTGCACTTTGGGCGACTGTCCAGCGCGCACGGCGTGGAACTGCTCGAGCTCGCCCAGCGGCACGGTCTGCCCGTCACGGCGGACGTCGCCGCTCATCAGCTGTTCCTGACCGAGGACGACGTGGACGGTTACCAAGCCGCGGCCCATGTGATCCCGCCTGCACGTTCCCGTGCGGATCGCGATGCGTTGCGCGCCGCCGTCGGGAGGGGAACGATTTCTGCCCTCTGTTCGGATCATCAACCACACGAGGTGGATGCCAAAATTAATCCCTTTCCGCTCACCGAACCCGGCATTTCGGCACTGGAAACCCTGTTGCCACTGACCTTGCGACTGGTTCACGAAGGCGTGCTGAAACCGCTGGACGCCGTGGCCCGCCTCACCCACGGACCGGCCCGGATTCTTGGATTAAACGCAGGCCATCTGAAGGTTGGGGCGGCGGCACATCTGACCCTGCTGGATCCGGCCGCGCGCTGGACCTTGCGCGCGGACGAGCTGCGTTCCGCGGGCCACTGCACGCCTTTTGACGGCCATTCTTTTCAGGGCCGCGTGGTTCGTACTCTGCATGCCGGCCGGACGGTTTACCCGGTCTGAATAAAAGCACTGCAGAAAGGCCGGCTACCCTCCGGGAACGGAGACAAAATAATCGCTGGCATCCTTGTTGAACCGCTTCCCGAACTTCTGCCCCAGCGGATGGGTAAACACCGCGAGGAACCTGCCCCGCACCGGAGCGAGCGACGGAGCAGAAAAGGCGCCGTCCACAACGTTCACCGTCACCGACGCCGCGGGATCATCGAGGGGCGTCAAAGCAAGCGTGCCCGTATTGGCGTTGCGCACAATGCCGAATACCCCCGCCTGGCCCGACGGGAAGCTATCGACACCGGCCGGCCTCTGTGTAGCATCTATAACGGGACCGTCGGGGCTGGTGGCCTTAACCACGACGGTGATGCGACCCGTATAGCCTGGGGGCAATAGAGGTCCTGTGGGATATCTGATCGAGAAGGAGCCGCTGGCATCGGTGACATCGCTCCCACTGTCCAGAAGCAGGTTGTTGTGATCGTAGATGGCCCAGTCAATGGACGCACCCGGCTGCATGGTTATCGTGGATCCATTCCTGTGGAAATAATCCACCGTGTATTGATTGATTCTCTGGTAAAGGAGGTAGCCCTCTGGCGGAGCGGTGTTGAATACACCCTGCTGGGCATACCACGTGGAGAAGGGTTTGTTCTCCACCGCGGGCTGCACTGCAACGGCGATCTCCAGCAACTTGGGTTCCGAGGTGCGCGTGGTCGAATCGGACAACATCCGGGCATAGAATTCCCGATTGAAGTCCACGAGAAACGTGGGATTCTCAAGCAAGGCCTTGGCCCAGGCATAACCGGCCAGCTGGTAACGGAGAAGCGCGCTGACATATCCCGCGAAGGCGCCGCCCTGGAAGGATCCTATCTTTGGTTTGTTGAGACCTTCGTAGTACACGTCGTACGTGTAGCCGTGATTCTCATCCCAATGCAGATACGTCGGCAGCTGGTTGAAGACCTCCACTTCGGCAGCACGGGTCATTCCCTCTTCATAACTGCTATGGGTAATGATGTTGTCGTCCCGGAAAGCGTGGATCACTTCGTGACAGAGCACATCCGGCTGAAGAAAGAAAGCGCCATTGATCGTGATCTCATTGATCCCGGAGTTATAAGACCCGGTAATGTTCGGATGTTTCCGCACATTGACGGTGATGTTAAAAGCCGGATCACCGTAGATGGTTTTTGTCAGCGGATAACAGTCGTTGAGGATGGTCGTGAGATCCGCCACCTGCTCCGCCGTCCAGGGGAAGCTTGGGGAGTCGAATGTAAAACTCAATTCATTGGCGGTGGCCACGGCGTATCCGGACGGTCCGCTGATGCTCTGCCGGCTCTGGGCGGCCTCCAGGTCGGGGAGAATGGGCCGACCCGCCGCATCGGTAAAAATCACAATCCGGTCTGTGGTCTCTTCGTCTTCTGGCGATTTCTTTTCCAGAGCCACCAACGACCGGTCCGCAAGGGCGCGCAACCGGTCTTTCACAGAACCCTCTTCCGGACGAACCGCTGCTTTCGAAAGATCGGGTGGAAGCGGGACATACAGGATAGGGCCGGCCTCCCCCTCGGAAGAAACCGGAACCGGCTGCGCCAACACGCCGGATGCCCACAGCAACATCGGGGAAACGGCGACGGCCAACACTGTCAACGCCGGTTTCCGCAATGACGGACACCGACAGCCGGTACGATCCGATTCTGCTCTGCTTGAATCCATGGGATGTCTCCCAACCTTGATGGCGTGCTCTAATGGGGCGCGCAGTATGCCGGGATACGGTGACGCTTTTGTGAAATGGGTCTACATACGTAGACAAGGATCCGGGGCCTACGAACGCGCAGCCGCTGTCAGGTCGACGCGGTACACGACAGGCATTTTATTTAATCAACAATGACGCGATTGCGCCCGGCGTCCTTGGCCCGGTACAGGGCCGCATCGGCGCGTGACAGCACCATCCCGATGGTATCGCCGGGACGGTAAACTCCGACACCAAATGACGCGGACAGGCGATGGTCGCCCGGGATGCCGGCCACCCGCACCTCTTCGACCGCACGGCGCATGCGCTCCGCCACCACCATCACGCTTTCGGGTGCCGTGCCCGGGAATATGGCCAGAAACTCTTCGCCGCCAAAACGAGCCACATAATCGCTGCGGCGCACCGCCCGGGCCAGCGCCTTGCCGATGATCTGCAAGGCCAGATCGCCGACCATGTGGCCGTAGTGGTCGTTGATGTATTTGAAATGATCCACGTCCACCAGTGCGACACACATCCTGAGTTCTTCCATGCCGGGCTTGTAGCGTTCCACACGGGAGCGCTCCGCCTCGAGATGCTCCATCGCGGCGCGTCGGTTGGGCAGCCGGGTGAGCGGATCGTGCGTGGCCAGTTCCTGCAAACTCAGCATGGCCTTGTGCAGATCCCGGTTGGTCTCGGCGAGCTTCTTGCGGAGCCGGCCGATAAAACCCGAGAAGAAAACGACCTGTGTCAGAACCAGTCCGACAGCGAACGCAACGGTCACTTCCGCCGGCACGTTGACCCGCTCCGGCGCGTACATCCACAGCAGCACTATTATGCCGACGTACCAGGCGGTCCATGTCACCGCGACAATCAACGTGGTGCGAACTTTGTTATTGAGCGAATCGAGCGCCAGCCCCGCCGAAGCCATGAACAGGAATGGCATGCGCAACAGCGGCTCGGTCACGTGGTACATGACGTAATACGATCCCAGCGACGGCAGAAGAATGAGGGGCAGGATCATCCGGGGATCCCGCAGGCGCAGGTTGAGATTGGTTTTGATCAGGACGAAAAATACCGCGTGCAGCGCATAGGCGAACACGGCGTAGTGAATGATCTGGGCGCCTTCCAAGAAGGGCGGCACCCGGTCCTTTCCCATCCACCAGGCCAGGGTGGTTATGACGAGCAAAACCGCGTAGGCCCCGCAGCCCTCTACGACGCGCCGCATCCGGCGCCGCTGGGCGCCGGCAATCTCATCACTTATGGGCTGCATAACGTGGCCATCGCTCCGGACCTTCCTGTGGGACGTTGCTGGGGCGCAGCCTACACCATTCCAAGGCGGCCAGGACGCTTGCCTGCACCGGAATCGCCCTCTATCCTTGCTGTCCTTCCGCGCCCGACCGGGCGCGGCGTTTCATTCAATAAATTAAATTCCAACGCCCCGATTTGAGAACCCTTTCATGACCCTTCAGGCCGATCTCGAAAAACTCTTCGGGCTCAAAACCGTCTCCTGCCAATACAACCTGTCGAAAGACGATCTGTTTCACGAAGCCATCCGGAACGACCGTGGCCGCGTGAAGAAGGACGGCCCCTCCGACGCACAGAAAGCCTACGCCACCCGGCTTGGTGTCAAGGGCCCGCTGGTGTTCTACACCGACCCCGATTGCACCGGCCGCCGCACCAAAGACACCTACGCCGTGAAATGGCCGGACGTCGCCAACGAGATCTGGTTCAAAGCCGACCTCAACGCCTACGATCCCGTTCACTACCAGGGCCTGCTCGCGCGCGTCGTGGAACACCTCAACCGCCGGCGCGCCACGCTTTACGTCAAGGACGTATTCATGGGCTCGGACCCGGACTTCGCCGTGCCCTACCGTTTCGTCGGCGAATACGCCACGCATGCGCTGTTCGCTCACAACATGTTCCCCAAGAACCTGCCGGACGTGAAGGAGATCGAAGCACGCCGTTGGACCATGCTTAATGTGCCCAGCTTCGTCTGCGAACCCGCGCGCGACGGCTGCCGTTCCGAGGCGGCCATCGTCATTGACACCCGGAACCGGATCTGCCTGGTTGCGGGCCGGGCCGATTACTGCGGCGTGGTCAAAAAGACCATCTTCACCGTGGGCAACTACTTGCTGCCGCTCAGCGGCCGGCTGTCCATGCACTGCTCGGCCAATGTCGGGGCCAAGGGCGACAGCGCCATTCTGTTCGGCCTCTCGGGCACCGGCAAAACCACGCTGTCCGCCGACGTCAGCCGTCGCCTGATCGGCGACGACGAGACCATCTGGTCCGACAACGGTCTGTGCAATCTTGAAGACGGCTGTTACGCCAAACTGATCAATCTCGACAAGCAGGCCGAGCCGGTGATTGCGCAGGCCCTGTCCAAACCCGGCACGCTCATCGAGAATGTGCCGCCGCTGCCGGGCCGCCGGATGGAAGACTGCCATCCCGACGAACTGGACCTGCACGACGACTCCATCACCGAGAACACGCGCTTCAGCTACCCGCTCGATGCCGTCCCCAAGGTCATGCCCAGGGGCCAGGGTCCGCATCCGCAGACCATCGTGCTGCTCACGGCCGACGCCTTTGGC
>JAKEEJ010000106.1 GCA_022616655.1 Nevskiales bacterium
AGCTCTGCACCCAGGCGTCGAAGGCCATACGGTCGTGAAGGTCCTCACACACATCGGGCATGGGGTCGTCGCGGTCTGTGCGAATGCGCGAGAGACTGCGGAACGAGCGGGTAAAGTCCGCCCGGGTCCGGTCGAGGAGCTTGAGCAGAGTGTTGATCAGTTCCACGTCATGCACGCCTGCGGTACGCAGTCCCAGCTTTGAGCGCCAGTTTTTCAGACTTTCGGCTCCGTACGCAGGCGCAAAACGTTCGAGGAGGCCCTGTGCGCGGAGGGCCGCCTGCTCCGGTACGGAATCCAGCAACGGCAGCGTGGCCTGCAACAGCCGCGAGCAGTTCCAGTAGCCCACGGCCGGTTGCTGGTCGTAGGCGTAACGGCCCATTTCATCCGTGTGGTTGCAGATGTGGTGGGCATCGAAGGCGTCCATGAAGCCGTACGGGCCGTAGTCGAGCGTCAGGCCGGTGATGGACATGTTGTCGGTGTTCATGACGCCATGGCAGAAGCCCACGGCCTGCCACTGCGCCATCAATCTCGCCGTACGCTCCACCACCTCGCCTAGCCAGGACGCGTAGAGGGTTGCGTCCATGCCGTCTGTGCCGGCCCGGGCCGGCGGCACGAGGTGCGGAAAGTATTCTTCAATCACGTGATCGGCCAGGGGCGCCAGCCGGTCGTGTTCTTCTCCGTAATAGAACGCCTCAAAGTGGCCGAAACGCAGGTGGCATTGCGCCAGACGGCACAGGACCGCGGCGGTTTCCACGGTCTCACGTTGTACCGGTTCGGAAGAGCCGACAATGCACAAGGCCCGGGTGGTGGGAATGCCCAGACCGTGCAGGGCCTCGCCGCACAGATATTCGCGGACGGTGGAGCGCAGCACCGCGCGACCGTCGCCGAAGCGTGAATAGGGTGTTTTGCCGGCCCCTTTGAGTTGCAGATCCCAGAGTTCGCCGCGGTCATTGCGTACCTGACCGATCAGAATGGCCCGGCCATCGCCCAGTTGCGGAACGAACGCGCCAAATTGATGACCGGCATAGAGCGTGGCGAGAGCGGTGCCGCCCGGCAGCGGCCGGTGGCCGGCCATGATGGCGACAAACTCCGGCCGCTGCATTTCGGCCGGATCGAGATCAATCAGCGCGGCCGCGTCGGGGTTGACGCTGACCAGACGGGGATCCGGCAGCGGGGTGGGAGGAACGACGGAGTAGTAAGGTGCCGGCAGGCGGGCAAAGCGGTGATCCAGACGCAGGGTTTCCAGCGACCGCAGCGGCGCGACCGCGTTGGAGCCTGGTGCGGAAGCCACGGTCGCGCGTTTCCGGGAGCTTTTCATCCACTCGGTTCGGCAACGGCCGTGCGCTCCCGGAGCGCACGGCGGGACGGTTCATGTGGCCGCTCATTCAGGAGCGATTTCAGGTACTGCCCCGTGTAAGAACGGGGGACCTGCGCAATGTTTTCCGGTGGACCGGTGGCCATCACCTCGCCGCCGCCGCCGCCGCCTTCGGGTCCCAGATCCACAATCCAGTCGGCGCGTTTGATCACGTCGAGGTTGTGCTCGATCACGATGACGGTGTTGCCGCAATCGCGCAGCCGCTCCAGTACGCGCAGCAACTGGGCCACGTCGTGGAAGTGCAGGCCGGTCGTGGGTTCGTCCAGGATGTACAGCGTCCGCCCGGTGTCGCGGCGCGACAGTTCTCGGGCCAGTTTCACGCGCTGGGCCTCGCCCCCTGACAGCGTGGTCGCGTTCTGTCCCAGCGTGAGGTACGCCAGGCCCACGTCCACCAGCGTTTCCAGCTTGCGCGCGATGACCGGCACCGGTTTGAAGAAGAGCAACGCCTCCTCGACCGTCATGTTCAATACGTCGTCAATGGTCTTGTGTTTGTAACGGATTTCGAGCGTCTCGCGGTTGTAACGTCGGCCGTGGCAGGTGTCACAGGTGACGTACACGTCGGGCAGAAAGTGCATTGCAACCCGGATCACGCCGTCGCCCTCGCAGGTTTCGCAACGGCCGCCCGCGACGTTGAAGGAAAAACGCCCGGCTTCGTAGCCGCGCGCGCGCGCTTCCGGTGCCTGGGCGAACAGTTCCCGGATGGGTGTGAACAGGCCGGTGTAGGTCGCGGGATTGGAGCGCGGTGTCCGTCCGATCGGGGACTGGTCAATGTCCACCACCTTGTCCAGCAGATTCAGGCCTTCAATCGTGTCCACCGGCGCGTGCGGCAGGTGGCTGCCGTTCAGGTGGCGCGCGGCGTAGCGGTAGAGCGTGTCATTGATCAGCGTGGATTTTCCGGAGCCCGAGACGCCGGTGACGCAGGTGAACAACCCGACCGGAATTTCGACGCTGAGGTTTTTCAGGTTGTTGCCACTGGCGCTGCGGATGTGCAGACGCCGGTCCGGTGTTCGTGGTGTGCGTCGCCCGGGAACCTCGATCTGCTCGGCTCCAGAGAGATATTTCCCGGTCCACGAGCGTTCGGCTTGTTCAATCTCGGCCGGGCGGCCCTGGGCCACGATCTCGCCGCCGTGGACGCCGGCGCCGGGACCGATGTCCACGACGTAGTCGGCGGCGCGAATCGCCTCTTCGTCATGCTCCACCACAATCACCGTGTTTCCAAGGTCGCGCAGGCGTACCAGCGTGTCCAGCAGTCGCCGGTTGTCACGGGGATGCAGCCCGATGGACGGTTCGTCCAGCACGTACATCACGCCGACCAACCCCGCGCCGATCTGCGATGCGAGCCGGATCCGCTGGGCTTCGCCGCCCGAAAGCGTGTCCGCGCTGCGCGCCAATGTCAGGTAATCCAGTCCGACGTTGTTCAGAAAGCCGAGCCGCGCACCGATCTCCTTGAGAATTTTTCCGGCAATCTGTCCCCTGTGGCCCGGCAGTTGCAGATTTGAAAAGAAACGTTCAGCGTCGCGGATGGACCCGGCACACACATCCGGAAGGCGCGTATCGGCCACATAGACGTGACGCGCGGCGCGATTGAGCCGTTCGCCCCCGCACTCGGGACAGGGTTTGTAGGACAGGTATTTCGCCAGTTCTTCGCGCACCGCGTCGGACTCGGTTTCGCGGTAGCGGCGTTCGAGGTTGGGCAGAACGCCTTCGAAGCGATGGACGCGAGAGTGAAGACGGTCGCGTTCGTCGGGATAACTGAAACGGATGCGTTCCTCGCCGCTGCCGCGCAGGATGACCTCCCGTATTTTTCTGGGCAGTTTTTCGAAGGGCGTTTCGAGGTCGAAATCGTAATGCCTGGCCAGCGAACCCAGCAGCTGCCAGTAATAGGTGTTGCGCCGGTCCCAGCCGCGCACCGCGCCCGCGGCCAGGGACAGTTCCGGCGCCGTCACGACCCGCTCTGGATCAAAGGTTTGCAGGGAACCCAGGCCATCGCAGGTCGGGCAGGCCCCGTGCGGGGCGTTGAATGAAAATAACCGCGGTTCAAGCTCCGGCAGGCTGTAGCCGCAATGCGGACAGGCCATGCGGGAGGAAAAGACCAGCCCCTCACCCGGCCGCTCCGCGGCCGGCCACACCCCGCTGTCGCGGGGAGAGGCAAGACCCTCTTCTCCCTCTCCCCGCGCGCGGGGAGAGGGTTGGGGTGAGGGGCCATAAGGCGCCACGTAGACCAGCCCCTCGGCGAGCCGCAGTGCGGTTTCGAAGGATTCCGTCAGCCGCTGCTTCAAATCCGGTCGGATTTTGAAGCGGTCCACGACGATTTCGATGTCGTGCTTCAACTTCCGGTTGAGCGCAGGCACGTCTTCCAGTGCGTAGACACGGCCGTTCACCCGGGCGCGCACGAAACCCTGCGCGCGCATTTGCTCAAACACCTCGGCGTGCTCTCCTTTGCGCCCACGGACCACCGGTGCCAGCAGCAGCCATGCCGAATCGGCCGGCAGCACCAGCACCTGATCCACCATCTGTGCCACCGGCTGCGCGTCTAA
>JAKEEJ010000107.1 GCA_022616655.1 Nevskiales bacterium
CGCACGGCAGCTCTACCAGCTTCACAGCCAGACCGGACGTGGGGCGCTTGATTTCTCCAGCATTGCGGAGTTGTTGAGCGTCCCGCAAGGTTGATTCCGGGATTCATAAAATCCCGCTGCCAACCGAAGCGGGTGATCTTCGTTGCTTCTGTCATATCCGGTGGATGAGTACGTCCCCCGGCTTGCCTCTGGAGACTGCCATGACCCAAAAACGCCCGCGGGTTCCCGCGCTCATTTTCCTGCTGGCCGGCACCTTGCAACTGCCGGCCTGCGCGCAGGACCCGTCCCCCACCCTGTCGAGCCGCGGAGCGGGAGAGACGGGCGCTTATGCCGCAAGAGAAGCCACCGCCGTCCGTATGGGAGATACCCAGGGGTATTACACCGATCCGGAATTCCTGGACAGCGCTGCCAAGGCCACGTTTGCGGACGAGCACAATCGCATCTGGCTTGCGGATCTGGACATGGAGACCGGACTGTTCGTTTCAGCGTCCGGCCGCGACCTGTTCATTGACGAGGACATTACACCGCTGCGCACGTCCTTTAACGGTCCCGAATTCGGACTCGACAAGCATGGCTGGGCGCTGTTCTACACCAAGAACGTTGACGGCGTTCCACGCGCGTGGCGCGCCACCGTGAATGGAGATCGCGTTTCCAAACAGCCGCTGACACCCGGAGATCGGCCGCGCATGAGCATTCTGGCCACCCAGGATGCGAGCGCCCCATCCATACGGATCCTGTACGTTCTGGATGTGTGGCAACGCGGAATGGGGGGCAAGGCGGCTTGGGCTGAGGCCGACGGCGCCATGCAGGCAGAGACCGAGTTTGACAAAGATACGGGAGTGCGCTGGATTGTTGGCACCCGCTCCTTCGTCTACGTGCGTCAGAGCGGCCCCAACAAAGGGCAGCTTGCGCTGTACGACACAGAGACCGGCCGCGAGACTCTCATCATCACCGACGACGGCGGCAAGAAATCGGATGCTTATGCCTGGATGACGCCGGGCGGAACCCTTCGCATACTTTCGGCCATTGACGACCGTACGCTGGTCTTCTATGCAAACAGCGGCGGAGGCAAACCCTGGAAACGCGCAAAATCCATTGACATGGGCAAGTATTCTTCTTATGGCTTCATCGGATCGCCGGAGGCGGTGGCCGTTGGAGAAAAGTCCTACGTAAGCCTGGTCGTCAAGGAGAACTCGGGCTACGCCAAGGCGGATGTGCTTGTCATCGGCCCCGACACCGGCGAGATCGTGCACTGCAACGACGGGATGGGCGCGGTCATCCGTACCGACCCTGAAATTGTGCGGGGCAAAAACCAGATCTTTGTTTACTACAACACCGTCTCGTTCGGAAAGCCGATGCGCTTCACCCCGTACCGGTGCGCGACGGGGATCCCGGTCACTCCGTGAGTTTCAACCGGAACGGAGATCCGTTCCGCGGACCGGGAGCGTCCGGATCCGTTTACCGGTCGCGGCAAAGATCGCGTTGGCCAGCGCCGGTGCCGCACCCACCGTGCCGGGCTCGCCGATGCCGCCCGGCGCTTCGCCGCTTTTCACCAGAATCACTTCAATCTCCGGCGTCTCGTTGATCCGCAACAGACGATAATTGTTGAAGTTGGTCTGTTCGACGCGGCCGTCCTTGAACGTGATTTCACCAAACAACGCCGCCGTCAGGCCGAAAATGATGCCGCCTTCAATCTGCGCTCGCACCGTATCCGGGTTCACGACCAGGCCGCAGTCCACCGCGCAGACCATGCGCCGCACCCGCACCTCACCCTCTTTGGAAACCGCCACCTCCGCCACCTGCGACAGATAACTGCCGAAAGCGTATTGCACGGAGACCCCACGGCCGTAACCGGCCGGCAACGGCTGTCCCCAGTTGGCCTTCTTTGCCGCCAGCTCGAGTACCGCCCGGGCGCGCGGAGACTCGCCGAGCAACGCCCGACGGTACTCCACGGGATCCGTCTTGGCCGCCACCGCCAGCTCGTCCACAAAACTCTCCACCACGAACACATTGTGCGTGGGTCCGACGCCGCGCCAGAATCCAGTCGTGATCCCGCGGGGCGGCTCCTGACGCACGTACTCCACGTGGACGTTGGGCAGTGCGTAGGGCAGATCCGCTGCGCCTTCCACGGCGTCCCGGTCCAGACCGCCCCGAAACGCCTGGGGAACCCAGCGCGCATAGATGGAGGACGCGGTGACCCGGTGGCTCCAGGCCACGGGCCGGCCCTGCCCGTCCAGACCCGCCGCCAGCCGGTCATAGTAATAAGGCCGGTAGATGTCGTGCTGAATGTCTTCTTCGCGTGTCCACACAACTTTCACCGGCCCCTCGACCTGCCGGGCGATCAGCACCGCCTGTTCGATGAAGTCCACTTCCAGGCGCCGGCCAAATCCGCCGCCGAGCAACTGGTTGTGAATCCGCACCCTCTCGGGCGACAGACCGGTCACACGCGCGGCCACGGCCTGGGCGCGCGTAGCCACTTGGGTTCCCACCCAGATGTCGCACACGTCCTTGCGCACATGCACGGTGCAGCTCGGCGGCTCCATCGTGGCGTGTGCCAGAAACGGCAGTTGATACACCGCTTCCAGCTTACGGGCCGCACTTGCCATCGCTTTGGAAACATTGCCTTCGTTCCGCGCCACGACGCCCGAACTGGCGGAGGCCTGTTCGTATTGCCGGACGATGTCGGCGTTGCCGAGTCTGGCGTTCGGACCGTGGTCCCAGCGAATGTCGAGCGCAGCCAACCCCTGTTTGGCGGCCCACGTGTGAGCGGCAACCACGGCCACCGCGTTGTCGAGGCGCACCACCTGGGAGACCCCCTGGATCGCCCGGGCCTTGCCGTCCTCCACGCCGTCCAGTTTTCCGCCGAGCACCGGGCAGGCGGCCACCGCGGCGATTTTCATGCCCGGGAGTCTGAGGTCAATGCTGAACTGCGCTTTGCCGTTGACCTTGTCCGGACTGTCCAGGCGCCGGGCGGAGGTACCGATGAGTTTGAAATCCCTGGGCGCTTTGAGCGTAACCCGCTCCGGAACCGGCAGCGTCGCCGCCGTGTCGGCCAGCGCTCCGTACCGGAGCCGGCGTCCGCTCGGACCGTGAATCACCTCGCCTTTCTCGGCACGACAGGATGACACGTCCACCTTCCAGGTTTGCGCCGCCGCCGAGATCAGCATGACGCGCGCGGTGGCGCCGGCCTGGCGCAGCGGTTGCCAGGCCGAGCGCACACTCGTCGAACCGCCCGTAGCCTGGGATCGAAAGAACGGATTCATATACCGCCGATCGTCAGCCGGCGCCGCTTCCAGCCTCACCTGCCGGAGCTCCACTTCCAGCTCCTCGGCTATGAGCATGGGGATGGAGGTGTAAGTCCCCTGCCCCATTTCCACGTAGGACATGATCAGGTTCACGCCGCCGTCGCGGGCGATGCGAATGAATGCGTTGGGCGCAAAGGCCTGCGCGGCTGAAGCGTCGGCGGCGTGGGCGCTGTCCAGGGGGCCGGGCAGATAAAAACTGAGCAACAAACCGCCGCCGGTGGCGGCACTGGTTTTCAGGAAGCTGCGACGGGAGACGCCCCTGAGTTCCGACCCCGCGTCGTCGTTGACCGCGTTGTGCAAGGCTTCGAAGCTCATGACGAGGCTCCGGGTGCCGTGGACGTGGCACGCGCCGCGCGCTTGATGGCGGCGCGGATGCGCGGATAGGTGCCGCAGCGGCAGAGATTTCCGGCCATCGCGGCGTCGATGTCGGCGTCGCCGGGATTGGGATTGCCCGCCAGCAGTGCTGCGGCGGACATGATCTGGCCGGGCTGGCAGTACCCGCACTGGACCACTTCCAGGTCCAGCCAGGCCTGCTGCACCTTGGCACCGCTCGGCGTCTGGCCAATCGCCTCGATGGTGGTGATGTTGGCGCTACCGACCGCACTGACCGGTGTGACACAGGATCGTACCGGACGGCCGTCGAGGTGTACAGTGCAGGCGCCGCACAAGGCCATGCCACAGCCGAATTTCGTGCCGGTCAGCCCCACGACGTCGCGCAGCGCCCACAGCAGCGGCATGTCATCCGGGACATCCAGCTCGTACTGCTTACCGTTGATCCGCAAGCTCGTCATTGAAATCTCCTGATGAATCTGGCCCGGTTGAGGACCGCCGGCCGGGTGTACCGAGCAGAATCGGCACACGTGCATAATCGTCCGGTGAGTCTATGTCAACGGCCGCCTCGGGCATAGCGATTGCCGTCACCTGCGTGCGGTATTTTTCCAGAAGGCGGCGCGCACCCGCCGCGCCCGAGAGGTGCGCCAGTTCCGGATAGAAAGAAACGGGAAACAGACAGGGCGGGCCCTGGATTGCACTGTGATGGCTGGCGATGATCCGCGACGGCGCCGTGCGGTGCGCTGCCAACAGACGCTGCAGTTGTACAACGCCTACCAGCGCCTGATCCACCAGACACAACAGCGCCGCGTCCGGTGGCGGGGAACGGTCCAGAAGATGGCGAAAACCGCGGGCGATGGAGCTCCCCATTCCGTCCTCCCATTGCGCGTTGTACACGATGGTCGCGGGCATACCGGCCAGTTCCCGGGCCACAACATCGGCATGAGCACCGGTCACCACCACGAGTTCGGCGCCGGTTTCGAGAACCGCCAGCGCCATACGCCGCACCAGTGAAATCCCTTCGATGTGCGCGAGCTGTTTTGGGCCACCGTAACGGCTGGCGGCACCCGCGGCCAGCAGGACCGCGCCAACGGCGCCTTCCCTCCCACCGGGTCCGTATGCGTCCAAAGGCTGTCTTTTCAATGAAGGGGGCCGGTGACGGTGTACAAGGGTGCTCCGCTGTGGCCGGACGTGACCGCCAGCATTTCCGCCGCGATGGCCAGCGCGATTTCCTCGGGCGTCTCCGAGCCGAGATCAAGTCCGGCCGGTGCGTGCAGCGGTGTCACCATCGCGCCGCAAGCCTCCAGTACCTTGTGGACGCGCTGTCGCGAGCCGATGGCGCCGAGATAACCGAGCGACAGGGCACGGAGCGCGTTCAGATACGCAATATCCCGTTCGACGTTGTGCGTCATGACAACCGCAAACGTGCGACGATCGAAAAAGATCCGTTGCGTCAATTCTTCAGGCCCGGCCGTAACGATGCCGGTGCCGGCAGGTATTCCTTCCGGCCGGTTGTGATCCGTACGATGATCCACCAGCGTCACGGTCCAGCCCAGAGTGCCGGCGATTCGCGCCAGCGCCAGCGAGCCGGCATTGACGCCGATGAGCACGGCCGCGGGGGGCGGCAGCAGGGATTCCACCAGAACGTCCACGGATCCCCGGGCCGTTTCGAAGCGCGCCACCTGGGGCCGTTTTTTATCCTGCAGCCCGGCGGCGTGAGAGACGACGGCGGACGTGAACGCGGGATCTTCCAACTCGTCACAGAGCACCTGCTCCGACCAGACCAGCCGTTGCGGACGCGGGCACAGACAGGCGCCCTCGCGAGTGAACGCGGTGGCCAGAAACCCCGGCGTGCGCGTCCGCAGACAGCGTTCCGCGGCGGTAACGAACTGCAAATCCGAGGCCCGAGACAGCGGCTCAATCAACACTTCCAGTTCCCCTCCGCAGCCCAGCTCCAGCAGCGCGTCGAGCCCGTGTTCGCGGTCATAACGCACCAGCTCGGCGCGGCCCGCGGCGATGACGGCACGCGCGCGTGTCACGATGTCGGCCTCCGGACAGCCGCCGGCGAGACCGCGGATCACCGTACCGTCGCCGAACACCAGCATGCGTGCACCGGGCCGGCGGTACGTGGGGCCGTGCGTGCGCGTGAGCGTGACCAACGCGGCGCCGCCGGCAAAACCGGTGCTTTCCAGTCGTCTGAAACCGTCGATCAGTACTCCAAACTCCTGCGGCGTGTTCATGCCCGCCTGTCCTCCGTCTGACCGGCAGCCGTCAAAGCCTGTTCAGAACTGTGCGGCAAGCACCGTTGCCGAGTCGGTCGCAGTTCATTCGACCGCCCGCACCGCGGGCGGTTTCCAGCTGCGATCGAAAATTGGTTTGCGTGGGTTGTAACAACGCAAGGCCAGGACAAAATCCCCCGGTGGCGCCGGCAGCCAGTTCGATTCCCGATCTTTGCCGGGCGATTCGTGCTGGATGTAAATCTCCAGCGAGCC
>JAKEEJ010000108.1 GCA_022616655.1 Nevskiales bacterium
GAGCGGAAAGGTGACGTCATGGCGCAGCAGCTCGAAGCGCGGATGCTCCAGCAGCGCCGCCACGTTGCCGCGCGTGCCGGTGTAGAAGTTGTCCAGGCACAGCACCTCGTGGCCGTCACGCAGCAGCCGCGCGCACAGGTGCGAGCCGATGAAGCCGGCGCCGCCGGTGACCAGAACATGGCCGGGACCGGATGCTTGTTCAGTTCTCATGGGCAGCCCAATGGTGTGATGGGGGCATCTTATTCGCAATGGCCGCGCGGTGGCGACCGGACCGGCCGTGCGAAACGCGGCGTCGGCCTCTACAATACGCAGCCCTTTTCGGCTTCGCCCCCCACTCTCGGTACCGACGCATGCCCGCCCGCCTTGAACTTGCCAATGCCCTGCGCGCGCTGGCCATGGACGCGGTTCAGAAAGCCAACTCGGGACATCCCGGCATGCCCATGGGCATGGCCGACATCGCCGAGGTCTTGTGGAACGATTACCTGCGGCACAACCCGGCCGATCCGGCCTGGTTCAACCGCGACCGCTTCGTGGTGTCCAACGGTCACGGCTCGATGCTGTTGTATGCCCTGCTGCACCTGAGCGGCTATGAGCTGCCGATGGCGGAACTCAAAAACTTCCGCCAGCTGCATTCGAAGACGCCGGGGCATCCCGAATACGGATTGACGCCGGGGGTGGAGACGACCACCGGACCGCTTGGCCAGGGGCTCGCCAATGCGGTGGGCATGGCCATTGCCGAGCAGGCGCTCGGCAAGCAGTTCAACCGGGAGGGGTTCCCCGTCGTGGATCATCACACGTATGTGTTCTGTGGCGACGGCTGTCTGATGGAGGGCCTCTCGCACGAGGTCTGCTCGCTGGCCGGGACACTGGGCTTGCGCAAGCTGGTGGTCGTTTACGACGACAACGGTATTTCGATTGATGGTGAAGTGGATGGCTGGTTCCGCGACGACACGCCGGCGCGCTTCGAAGCCTACGGCTGGCAGGTCATCCGCAACGTGGACGGCCACGATCCCGAAGAAGTGAAGCAGGCGCTGGAGACCGCGCGCGCGTCCGCGGACAAACCCACGCTGATCCAGTGCAAGACCGTCATCGGCTGGGGCGCGCCCAACAAGCAGGGCAAGGAGGTGGCGCACGGCGCCGCGCTGGGCGAAAGCGAAGTCCGGCTGGCCCGCGAGACGCTGAAATGGCCGCACCCGCCGTTCGAAATTCCCAAGGACCTCTGCGACGCCTGGGACGCGCGGGCACGCGGGGCCGCGGCGCAGCAGGAGTGGGACACGCTGCTGGCGCAGTACGCGCAGGAGTTCCCGGACCACGCGGCGGAGTTCAGGCGCCGGATCAAAGGCGAGCTGCCCGGGGACTGGAAGGCTCTCATCGGCGGCGTCATCGCCAGAGCCGCGGCCAACGACAAGGCCATGGCCACGCGCAAATCGTCCAAGACCGTGCTCGATGCCATCGGGCCGAAGCTGCCCGAGCTGATGGGCGGCTCGGCCGACCTCACCGAGTCCAATCTCACCAAATGGGACGGCGCCCGAATCGTCCACCCGGGCGATGTCAATGGCAACTACATTTTTTACGGCGTGCGCGAATTCGGCATGAGCGCGGTCATGAACGGCTTGGTGCTGCACGGCGGGTTCATCCCCTTCGGCGGCACGTTTCTCACATTCTCCGACTACGCGCGCAACGCCGTGCGCATGGCCGCGCTGATGAAGATCGGCACGATCTTCGTCTACACGCACGACTCCATCGGTCTGGGCGAGGACGGGCCGACGCATCAGGCGGTGGAGCACGTGGCCGCGCTGCGCCTGATTCCGGGGCTGGAAGTCTGGCGGCCGGCCGATCTGCTTGAAACGGCGGTGGCCTGGCAGACGGCGATTGAGCGGCGCCACGCGCCCACCGCCCTGTCGCTGACGCGTCAGAATACGCCGCCGCACAAACACTCGGCGGAACATCCGGCCCTGGTTCTCAAGGGCGGCTACGTGTTGCTGGAGCCGGCGCGTAAACCGGAGGCGCTGATCATGGCCACGGGTTCGGAAGTCGGCCTGGCCGTCGAAGCCGCCGCCGTCCTGAACGGCAAAGGCCATGCGATCCGGGTGGTGTCGCTGCCGTGTGTGCAGAGGTTTTTGCAGCAGGACGCCGCGTACCGCGAATCGGTACTGCCGCGCAAGGTCACCCGGCGCCTCGCGGTGGAAGCTGGCGTGAGCTGGTACTGGCGGCCGCTGGTGGGCGAGCAGGGCGACGTGCTGGGCGTGGATCGCTACGGTGAATCGGCGCCGGCGCCGGAAGTGTTCAAACTGCTCGGATTTACGGTGGACGACGTGGTGCGCCGGGTCGAAGCGCTGCTCGGCCAGACGCAACCGCGCTTGATTTGAAGGAAAATTGTTTCACGCAAAGACGCAGAGAATCGCCCGTTAAGAATTCTTTCTTTGCGTCTCTGCGTGAACTGTCTTTAAGTTTTTAATGGAAAGGACCGAGCAATGGCAATCAAGGTGGGTATCAACGGCTACGGCCGCATCGGCCGCAACATCCTGCGGGCGCTGTATGAAAGCGGGCGCAAGGACCTGCGCATCGTGGCCCTCAACGACCTCGGGCCACCGGAAACCAATGCCCATCTGACACGCTGCGACACGGTGCACGGCCGGTTCTCGGGCACCGTGGCCGTCGAAGGCGA
>JAKEEJ010000109.1 GCA_022616655.1 Nevskiales bacterium
AGTGCTCCGTGTAGAAATCACGCAAACCGAGCTGTTCCAGTTCTCGCGGGTCATTGAGCCGGTACAGGTCCAGGTGCAGTACCGTTCTGTCTGAAATTTCGTAGGGTTCCATCAAAGTGTAGGTTGGACTGCGGATCGTGCCCTTGACTCCCAGTGCGCGCAGCAGGCCGCGGGCCAGGGTGGTTTTGCCCGCGCCGAGGGGGCCTTCCAGATAAATGACTGCGCCGGCATTGCTTGCAAGCAACCCCGCCAGCGCTTTGCCCAGGGCTTCCGTTTCGGCCGCGGAGCGCAATACCAGCGGTTTCACGGATTGAGCCAGAATCGCAACCCGTCCAGCAGATCACCGGGCAACAAACCCCGTTCACCTGAAATCGCAGCCCGATCGCCGGCCAAAGCGTGTGCCAGTACCCCGGCCCGCGCCGCCGTTTCAGGAGCCAGTCCCTGCGCGAGAAGACCCGCTATCAGTCCACATAACACATCGCCCATACCCCCCATCGCCATGCCCGGATTACCCAAGGGACATAGCGCCAGGGCCTCGCCCTGTACCAGCGTTCCCGCACCCTTCAACACCCCCACACCCCCATCACGTTCGCGCAGGATTTTTACCGCCGCGATACGGTCCGTTTGAATTTCAGAGGTGCTGCAGGCAAGCAGGCGGGCGGCCTCGCCCGGATGGGGTGTCAACACCCAGTCTTCACGCCGGTGCGGATTTTCAGCCAGCCAGTTGAGTCCGTCGGCATCCACCACCAGGGGATACGGCGCATTCAGTACCTGCGACCAGAGTTCACGAGCCCATCCATCACGGCCCAGGCCGGGCCCCAGCGCCACGACTGTGGCACGCTCCAGCACGCCGCGCAGTGCGCGAGCATCTTCCACGCCATGAAACATCACTTCCGGTTGTGCCGCGGTCAGTGCCGCCGCGTGGGCCGCGCGGGTTGCAACACTCACGCGTCCCGCGCCGGCGCGCAGGGCAGCACGCGCCGCCAGCAGAATCGCCCCGGCCATTCCGGTGTCACCACCCACCAGTACTACATGACCGTGCTGTCCTTTATGCGTCGTCCGCAGCCGGCGCGGCAGGACTTGGGGCAAGTAGGATGGTTCCAGGTCCTCGGCAACAATCGGCACCTGGCGATAAATGTCAGCCGGTACCTGTAAATCGTCAAACACCACCGAGCCGGTGTAATCGGGACCCTGGCCGGTGTGCAATCCCGGTTTGCGGCCGATGAAACTGACGGTAAGGTCTGCTCTGACGGCATCGCCCGGGGCACTGCCGCAATCAGCGTCCAGACCGCTGGGCACATCCACGGCCAATATGCCTGTGCTCTGTTCGCGCAACGCATTGATGGCGACAATGGCCGTCTGTGTGATCCCCTCTGGAGCGCGGCTCAGCCCCGTACCGAAAATGGCGTCCACCAGAACCTCGGCGGCACCGAAGGGCTGGCCGTTGTAATTCTGAATCGCTCCGCTTTCGGAAATCCAGACTTCCCGCGCGCTTGCGGCATCACCTTGTTCGGGTGCGGAACCCACCTGCCAGACCTGCACGGTCCAACCCGCGGCCCGCGCCAGTCGTGCGAGTTCATAACCGTCACCGCCGTTCTTGCCTGGCCCACAAACCACGGTGACAGAACGCGCCTGGGGCCAGCGCCGGGTGAGTTCGCGCCAGCAGGCCGCGGCCGCACGCTGCATCAGACTGTAGCCGCTGATACCGGACGCAACGGCCAGGCGGTCCAGTTCCCCTACCTGAACGGTCGAATAGAATCCGGACGCACCCTGGCTCATGTTCACAGTATAGGAGACCGCCCGCATCGGACGGATCCGGAGTTACAGCGACAAGATGTGCCCCAGTTCAGGCCTCGATTTTCCTTCCAGTACCTCGCGGTAGGCGGCCTCTATTGCTGCAGGACCGTGTCCCTCAATCACCTTCAGCCAGCGGTTGACGGAGGGTAAAAAAGCAGCCCAGGCTTCCGCATAGCGCCGTTCAAATCCTTCAATACCCCAATCCTTGCGGCGTTGCACGACTCGCGTGGGCGCAAAGAAAAACTGGAGTTTGGCTCCCGGCAGCGCGTGCTGCGTCGAACGGTTTTCCCAGTGCGTGGCGCCAATGATGCAGCTGTATTTCATATTTTCGTGAAAGTGATGATGCACCGCGTGCAACAAACGGCCCTCGCCCGCCATGTCCACGAATACCGTGGGAACACTGGCATTCAAAGAGTCGACGTGCTCATAAGTCAGCACCCGGTCGTAATAGCCGACGTTCTCGCAAAAGGTCCGGTTGCGCGCCGAAGTCAGACCGACGACTTCGCATCCCGCTCGCCGTTTCAGCAGGAATGCAACGCCCAGCGCTGTCTTGCTGGACGCGCTGGCAATCAGGGCCTGTTTTGCGCCGAACAACCGGTTTTCGGCCAGAAAATCCTCGGCCAGAAATGATGTGTAGTACAACGGCCACAGAATAGCCTGCTGGTTTTCATATTCGGCCCGGTAGGCGGGATCGCCTGCACAGCGACGATAGCGCTGGTACGCTTCGGGCAATGGCTTGCGATGTGCCGCTGCATCCGTGAAGCGATCCGGAGCAATCTCGTCAGGCCGCACCACCAGAAAAGTGGACATCGGCAAATAACCGTAGAGACGCTCGTTTTCGTGAAGTTCCGGATGCCTGGACCGTGCGACCTGCGCAAAGCCCCAGACAGGCACACGGCCCCATCCGGTCGGAGCCGGGAAGAAATCCCAGTAGTGCATGGCCTCGCCGAACACGGCGTACGACACGTTGTTGGCGCTGAATGCAAAACGGTCCACACGGAGCAGAACTTCGCCCGCCTCGAGTGTTTCCGGTGGCACCGCTTCCACACACTTGCACTGACGTAGATCTTTGCGCGCTACTAGAAAATCCAAGCCTTTATCCGGCATTTTTCTGACTCCCAATGTATTCCGCAGGACTGAATTCCACTTACAGCTGCAGCAACAGCCTGGAAGGATCTTCCAGGCTCTCCTTGATGGCGCGCAGAAACAACACGGCCTCACGTCCGTCGATGATGCGGTGATCGTAGGTCAGGGCCAGGTACATCATGGGTCGGGCCACGATTTCGCCATTGATCACCACTGGGCGTTCGGTGATGCCGTGCATGCCCAGGATGGCGCTCTGTGGTGGATTCAGGATGGGCGTGGACAACATGGAACCAAACACGCCGCCGTTGGTGATCGTGAAAGTGCCGCCGGTCAGGTCTTCGATGGTGAGTTTGTTGTCCTGCGCCTTCTGGCCGTAATCGCGGATGGTTTTTTCGATACCGGCGAAATCAAGCCGGTCGGCATCGCGCACAATGGGTACGACCAGGCCGCGGGGCGAGGACACGGCGATGCCGATGTCGTAGTACGCGTGATAGAGGATGTCGTTGCCGTCCACCGAGGCGTTGACCACCGGGAATTTCTTCAGTGCTTCAATCGAGGCCTTGACGAAGAAGGACATGACGCCGAGTTTGACGCCCTGTGATTTCTCGAAGCTGTCTTTGTACCTGGCGCGGATATCGGACACGGCTTTGAGGTCCACTTCATTGAAAGTGGTCAGCATGGCAGCGGTGTTCTGTGCCGTTATCAAACGCTCGGCGATGCGTGCCCGGATGCGGGTCATGGGGACGCGCTGCTCTTCACGTGGGCCCATCGGTCGCGCTGCCGGCACGGCCGGCGCCATTGAAACGGCTGTAACTTTTGTCTCTCCCGTTTCCCGTTTCCCGTCTCCCGGTGTGCGCGCGACGACGTCTTCCCTGGTCAGTCGACCGCCCTTGCCGGTCCCCGGTCCGAACTGTTCCGCCGAGAGGCCCTGTTCGGCCAGTAACTTGCGTACCGCGGGACTCTGCGATTCATTGGAAACGGCGGGTTTGAGGGTTCCAGCCGCTCCTCCCGTTCTCGATTTTCCGGAAGGCGCTGAGGGTTGAGAAGGCGCTTTTGTTGCCGTGGCGGCTCCGGCTTCGAGGATGCCCAGAATGTCTCCAGCCTTGACCGTGGTACCGGGCGCTGTACGCACTTCTTTTAGCACGCCATCCGAGACGGCCGGCACTTCCAGCATGACCTTGTCGGTCTCCAGGTCCACGAGATTTTCCTCCCGGCTGACGCGATCACCGGCCTTGCGATGCCAGGTGGCGACGGTTGCGGAATTGACGGACTCCGGCAAATTGGGAACTCGGATTTCAATGCTCATGGCCTGTCCTGGGTTGAATCACTCGGTCTTTTTCGTGCTTGCCGCGGGTCAATGCCTCCTGCACCAGCTCTTCCTGTTCCTTCTGGTGCACTTTGAGATAACCCACGGCGGTCGTGGCCGTGCCCTTGCGGCTGACGTAGATGAGATCACGCTTGTCACCGATATACGCGAGCAGCTTATGCTTGATCTGGTACCAAGCGCCCTGATTTTCAGGTTCCTCCTGACACCAGACGATCTCCCGTGCGTTCGGATAACGCGCCAGCGTTTCGTTGAAGGCATCGCTCGGGAATGGATAGAGCTGTTCGAGGCGCACCAGTGCCACCGAATCGAGGGCCTGCTTCTGCCGGGCTTCAAACAGGTCGTAATACACCTTGCCGCTGCAGAAGACGATGCGCTTAACGGTCTTCAAATCCAGCGACTCGGTTTCATCAATCAGAACCTGGAACGTACCGTGGGTCAGCTCTTTGAACGGTGAGATGGACAACGGATGCCGCAGCAGGCTTTTGGGTGTCATCACAATCAGCGGCAGCCGCAGACTGCGCTTCATCTGGCGCCGCAGCATGTGGTACATCTGTGCCGGCGTGGAAGGAACACAGACCTGCATGTTCTCGGCGGCGCACAGCTGCAGGTAGCGCTCAAGGCGGGCGGAGGAATGCTCCGGTCCCTGCCCCTCGTACCCATGTGGCAGAAACAGCGTCAATCCGCACAACCGGCCCCATTTGGCCTGACCGGAGGCAATGAACTGGTCAATCACCACCTGTGCCCCGTTGGCAAAATCGCCGAACTGCGCCTCCCAGACGACCAGGCAGTTCGGGTCGGTGGTGCTGTAGCCGTACTCAAAACCCAGCACCCCCTCTTCTGACAGCAGGGTGTCGTTGACCACAAAGGCGTATTTCTCCGTGGCCAGATGCCGCAACGGGGTATAACGGTCGCCGGTTTTGACATCATGGATCGTGGCGTGACGGTGAAAGAAGGTCCCGCGGCGCGTATCCTGCCCGCACAGACGGACGGTGAATCCTTCGTTGACCAGCGTGGCATAGGCCAGGGTCTCGGCGAATCCCCAGTCCAGCGGCATCTTGCCGTTTGCCATCTTGTGGCGGTCCTCCATCAGCTTGGCCACGCGCGGATGCAGGGTGAATCCTTCCGGCAGTTTCTGCAGGCGCTCGGTCAGCGATCGCAGAATATCGGCCTTGACCGCCGTGTCGGTCGAAGTGTCCCAAGAATCGCGGCTGTAGTTTTTCCAGTTGACGGTGTACGTATTGCCCACCAGACCAAGTGTCGTGCGCACGGTATTTTCGCCCCGGTCGAGTCCGTCGCGGTAAGCCCTGGCGAGGGCTTCCGGTTCGCCGGGGGCAAGAATGCCCTCTTCCAGCAATTTACGACCGTAGATCTGGAAAGTCGTGGGATGTTTTTTTATGGTCTCGTACATCACTGGCGAGGTGACGGCCGGTTCATCGGCTTCGTTGTGACCCAGGCGCCGGTAACAGCACAGGTCCACGATCACGTCGCTCTGAAATTCATTGCGGTAATCCAACGCCAGGCGGCTGGCGAACACCACGGCCTCCGGATCGTCGCCATTGACGTGCAGCACCGGTGCCTCGAGCATCTTGGCGATGTCGGTACAGTACCGTGAGGTACGGGACTCGTGTCCGGGTTGCGCCTCAATCGGATTGTGCATGGTAAATCCGATCTGGTTGTTGACGATGAAGTGAATCGTGCCGCCCGTGCCATAGCCTTTGGCTTGTGATAATTGCAGGGTTTCCATCACCACGCCCTGGCCGGCGAACGCGGCATCGCCGTGAATCAGCACCGGCACCACGCGCCGGCCGGCTTCGTCGCCCCGGCGCGTCTGCCGCGCCTTGACCGAACCCTCGACGACGGGATTGACGATTTCCAGATGCGAGGGGTTGAAGGCCAGCACCATGTGCACGCGCCTGCCACCGATGTCCACGTCTGTGGAAAATCCCATGTGGTATTTCACGTCGCCGGCACGCGCCAGAGTATCCACTGAATGTTTGCCTTCAAACTCCGCGAACAGCTCCCGGGGCGATTTGCCGAGAATGTTGACGAGTACGTTGAGGCGACCGCGGTGCGCCATGCCGATCACGATTTCTTCCACGTTGCGCTCGGCACAGGAGCGCAACACCTGATCCAGGGCCGGAATCAGGCTGTCCCCGCCTTCCAGCGAGAAGCGCTTCTGGCCGACGTACTTGCTGTGGAGATAGCGCTCCAGACCTTCGGCCGCCGCCAGCAGTTTGAGCACCTCCCGCTTGTGTTCCGACGGCAGTTTGGGCTGAAAGACAGTGGCTTCGAGATGCTTCTGAAACCAGCGTTTTTGCGCGGTTTCGGTGATGTGCATGTATTCGGCGCCGAGGGTGTCGGTATAGACACTCTTGAGAATCCGTATGATTTCGCGCAACGGAAGATCGTTAACCCCGGCCAGGGTTCCTGTATTGAACACGGTATCCAGGTCGGCATCGGACAGGCCGTGGAAGCCTGGATCCAGGTCGGGAATTTTCGGAATTTCCGCCAGGCCCAGCGGATCCAGCCGTACCGCCTGATGACCCCGCACGCGGTAGTAATTGATCAATCGCAGGACGGCCGCCTGCTTTTCCGCCGCTCCGGAGCTGAGGCCTCCGGCCGTTTCCAGCAGCGGACGCCCGTTACGCGCCAGGCGTTGAAACCGGGCCACCACCGCACTGTGAGTGATTTCGCGCGGCGCACTCTGGTCCTGAATCAGACGGAAATAGGCACGCCAGTCGGGACCGACCGTGTCGGGATCTTCAAGAAACCGCTCGTAGTTTGCTTCGACAAACGCCGCGTTGGCCCCGTGTATGGAAGAAGTCTCGACGAAGCTCTGGTATTTGCTGCCGGTCATGGTTTGATCCGTTTGACTACGGAGCGGGACGGCTGCACGTCGGCCACGAGTGCCGTCAGGTACGCACGAAAATCATCGGACAACTCCGGATGTTTCAGGGCAAATTCGACGTTGGCCTTCAGATAGCCGAGCTTGCTTCCACAATCGTAGCGCACGCCTTCAAATTCATAAGCCAGCACGGTCTGTTCCTGAATC
>JAKEEJ010000017.1 GCA_022616655.1 Nevskiales bacterium
AAAAGGGCCGTGGAGCAGGCGCACCAGACCGTTCGTCAGGTGTCGCTGTCGCAACCGCAGTGCGCCGGCATGGGCACCACCCTGGTCACCTGCCTGTTTCACGACGACCGTCTGGCCATCGCCTACGTGGGCGATTCCCGTGTGTACCGCCTGCGGGTCGGTCAATTGGAGCAGATTACCCGCGATCATTCGCTGCTGGAAGAGCTGGTGGCGCGCGGCCATTACACCCGCGAGGAGGCCAAGAGCCTGTCGCATAAAAACATCGTCACGCGCGCCGTGGGTGTGGAGCCCGAGGTCAAGGTGGATCTCATTGATTACCGCAGCGAAGTCGGCGATATCGTGCTGCTGTGCACGGACGGCTTGTACAACATGCTGGACGCCGGCGCCCTGCGCTTAACCCTGTCCAAATTTGCTGATAATCTGGCAGACGGAGCGCAGACTCTGGTGAATCTCGCCAAAGAACGCGGCGGCAAGGACAATATCTCGGTGGCCCTGGCGCGCGTGGATGCCCTGGTGATCCACAGCTGGCGTTGGTATCAGCGACTCATGGAGTGGTTCTAGTGGCCAAACTGATTGTGACCGACAACAGCGGCGTTACCAAGGAGCTTCCGCTCGAGAAAGAACGCACGACCATTGGCCGTGCGTCGGATAACGACATTCCCCTGTCGGACAAGGCCGTGTCGGGCCATCACGCCGTGATCATCACGGCCCAGCAGGGTTCCTTCCTCGAAGACCTGGACAGCACCAACGGTACTCTGGTCAACGGCCGGCAGGTGGCCAAGCATCCGCTGTCGAACAATGACGTGATCAGCATCGGCCGCAACACGCTGAAATACCAGGACGAGGGCAAAAAAGACGAGGACGATTTCGAAAAAACCATGGTTATCAGCACGGGCCAGTTCGGCGCGGCCTTCCAGGCCAAAATGCAGAAAGTCGCCGCCGGAACTCCCGTGGCCGCCTCTGCGCCCGGTGCCGCTGCCGCAGCGCCTGCGACACCCACCGTGGCCAAGCTGAAAGTGGCCAGCGGTCCCAATGCCGGAAAAGAACTGGTATTGACCAAGGCGCTGACCACGCTGGGCAGACCCGGCGAACAGGTGGCGGCCATCACGCGCCGCGCCGACGGCTATTACATCCTCCACGTCGGCGGACAGGAGGGAGGGGGCAGCAAACGTCCGGTGGTCAATGGCCGGGAGATAGACCTCCAGCCCGTCAAGCTCAATACCCATGACGCCATTGAGCTGGCCGGGGTCAAAATGAATTTTCTGCTGGTGCCGGCGGCGTAATCCCTCGCGGGTTGTCAGGCCCGGCCCGGCAATACCGTGGGTTTTGCTTCGGTCAGGGTCTGCGGATAATCCAGCGTGTAGTGCAGGCCCCGGCTTTCCCGGCGGCTCAGCGCGGAACGGACAATCAGATCGGAGATCACGACCAGGTTGCGCAGCTCGATCAGGTCGCTGCCGATTTTGTAATTGCCATAGTAGTCCTGAATTTCACGTTTCAATAAATCCACACGGTGCCGGGCCCGGGCCAGGCGTTTATTGGTGCGGACGATGCCCACGTAGTCCCACATGAAGCGCCGCAACTCCTGCCAGTTGTGGGACACGACCACGTCTTCGTCGGAATCGGTGACGCGCGATTCGTCCCAGGGCCGCAGCGCGCCGGGCGGCGCACGGTCGGGGGGAGTTTTTTTCAGGTCCTGGGCCGCCGATTCTGCAAACACCAGGCACTCCAGCAGGGAGTTGCTGGCCATGCGATTGGCGCCGTGCAGGCCCGTGCAGGCCACCTCGCCGATGGCGTACAGCCCGTCCACGTCGGTACGGCCGTTAAGGTCGGTAACAATTCCGCCGCAGGTGTAATGCGCGGCGGGCACTACCGGAACGGGCTGCCGCGTGATGTCGAGCCCGAGCTCCAGACAGCGCGCATGGATGGAGGGGAAATGGGACCGGACAAACTCCGCAGGCCGGTGACGGATGTCCAGATGGACGTAATCCAGGCCCAGCCGCTTCATCTCGTGGTCAATGGCGCGCGCCACGATGTCGCGCGGGGCCAGTTCGGCGCGCGGGTCAAAACGCAGCATGAAGCGTGCGTCATCCGGAGCCGCGACGTTGGGCAGTTTCAGCAGCGCCCCTTCCCCGCGCAGCGCCTCGGAGATGAGGAAGGAGCGCGATTCCTTGTGAAACAGGCAGGTGGGGTGAAACTGCATGAATTCCATGTTGGCGACCCGGCAGCCGGCGCGCCAGGCCATGGCGATGCCGTCGCCGGAAGCCCCATTGGGGTTGCTGGAGTAGAGGTAGACCATGTTGGCGCCGCCGGTGGCCAGCACCACGGCCCGGGCCGGGATGGCCTGTACTCGACCGCTGTTCCGGTCCAGCAGGTACACGCCC
Organism: Nevskiales bacterium; assembly: GCA_022616655.1. Classification (GTDB taxonomy): domain Bacteria; phylum Pseudomonadota; class Gammaproteobacteria; order Nevskiales; family Nevskiaceae; genus JACPFV01. The sequence continues at coordinate 2,382 of JAKEEJ010000017.1, forward strand.
CGCACACATTTGCCGGTGACGGTTCCGGTTCCCGCAGGGCTGCGATCCAGAATGAGGTCCACGGCCACGCAATGCTCGCGTACGACGATCCGGGGGTTGGAGGCCACCAGCGAGGCCAAGGTGGTCTCCACCGCGCGACCGGTGGCGTCGGCGGCGTGCACCACGCGTCGGTGGCTGTGGCCCGCTTCGCGTGTCAGGTGCAGGCGCCGGCTGCCGGCCGTGTCTTCGTCCGCACTGAATTCCACGCCCTGTTCAATCAACCAGCGGATGCAGGCGGGGCCCCGTTCGACGGTGTAGCGTACGACGTTCTCGTCGCACAGTCCGGCGCCGGTGGCGAGGGTGTCCTGGACATGCGCTTCCAGCGAGTCATCCTTGTCCAGAACGGCGGAAATGCCTCCCTGTGCCCATAAGGTGCTGCCCCCGGACAGTGTGCCCTTGGACACCACCAGACTGGTCTGGCCCTGCTGCGCCAGGCGCAGGGCGAGCGACAGGCCGGCGGCACCGCTGCCGATAATCAGAATATCCGGGGTCTGCACGAGGGGTTGTTAGAATGGACACAGCACGAATTAAAACGGCGGAAGAGTGTATCCGGTTCGCGGCGACAGAGGCGTGGGTGTGCAGCGACCGCAAACTTCATAACAGGCTCTAACGTGGGCGATGAACAATTGGACGAACAACTGGTCAGCCGTGCGCAAAAGGGTGATGCGCGGGCCTTTGATCTGCTGGTCCGGAAGTACCAGCACCGGATCGTACAGCTGGTTGAACATCTGGTGGGCGAAAGCGACGCGCCGGATGTGGCCCAGGAGTCCTTCATCAAGGCGTACCGGGCGCTCAACCATTTCCGCGGTCAGTCGCAGTTTTACACCTGGCTGTACCGGATCGCCATCAACACCTCGAAAAACTACCTTGTGGCGCGCAAGCGCCGGCCGGCCACACAGGACATTGACGCAGCCGACGCGGAGCAGCTCGGCCCCGCCGGGCCGATGAGCAACACGGATACGCCCGAGGCCTTGCTGCTGTCCGATGAGATCAGGGACAGGGTGACCGAGACGATCCGCACGCTGCCCGCGGATCTGCGCCAGGCCATTACCCTGCGCGAGCTGGAAGGCCTGTCGTACGAAGAGATTGCCGAAGCCATGGCCTGCCCGATCGGCACCGTGCGGTCGCGCATCTTCCGGGCGCGCGCGGCTATTGATAACGTGTTGCTGCCGCTGCTCAAGTAGCATGGATGAATGGGAACTTTCCTGACATGGCGTGGTTTAACCCTCAGACGGTTCAAGATTCAGGTGGATTTATGACCGAGGAAACACTTTCTGCTCTGCTCGACGGTGAATGCAGTCCCGCCGAGCTCAACCGTCTGCTGGAGGCGATGACTCGCGACTCCACCTTGAAGGAACGCTACAGTCGTTTGTGCCTGGCACGCGAGAGCCGGCTGGGGGTTCGCTTCAGATCCGCACGCCTGGATTTTCCCGACCGGATCATGACGGCCCTGCAGGACGAGCGTGCGGCACGAATCATCCCTTTCAGGTTGCCCCAGGTTCGATGGACTTCCGTATGGCGTCCTCTGTCCGGTCTGGCGGCTGCCGCGGCGGTCGGGGCCCTGGCCGTGCTGGCGGTAAAGCCGCAACCGTCTTCTGCGCCGCCGCTCCATCCGGCAGCCGGCTCAGAAACCGTAACGGCCGAAGTCGCCCCGGCGGCGGGGCC
>JAKEEJ010000110.1 GCA_022616655.1 Nevskiales bacterium
GGTTTTGCCGGTGCCGACCTCACCCGTAAGCTGCACGAACCCGCCGTACTGTCCAGTGCCATACAACAGATGGCCCAGCGCCTCCTGGTGGCGCGGGCTCATGTAGAGGTAGGCCGGATCCGGGGTGATGGTAAACGGCATTTCCCGGAGACCGAAGTAAGTGGCGTACACGAAGTCTGGAAGGCGCTCAGTGGGGGCGTCAGTATAACGGCGAGCGACCGGGCCTATAGAATGGGCGGCCGGCGGTATCGGTGGGGGTCAGTGCCGGGCATCCCCATGTCCGGATCACGGGTTCAGGAATTCAGACTTAACAGAACATTTATGCGCGTCACCATTTTCGGCAGCGGTTATGTGGGCCTGGTCACGGCCGCGTGCTTTGCCGAGCGTGGCAACCACGTCGTGTGCGTGGACAAGGACGCGGACAAGGTGGCCCGCCTGCGGCAGGGACACATTCCCTTCTTCGAACCGGGACTCGAAGCCCTGATTCAGCGGAATGAGCGGGGAGGACGGCTGCGGTTCGTCACCGACCCCGCCGAGGGCGTGGCGCACGGCCTGCTTATTTTCATCGCCGTCGGTACTCCGCAGGGGCAGGACGGTTCCGCCGATCTGCAGTCGGTTCTGGATGTGGCGGGCAGCATCGGCCGGTCCCTGGACGGGTATCGTGTGGTGGTGGACAAATCCACCGTGCCGGTCGGTACGGCGGACACGGTTCGCGCCGCCATCGAAAAGGAACTGGAAACGCGCCAGGCGAAACACGACTTCGACGTGGTGTCCAACCCGGAGTTCCTCAAGGAAGGCGCCGCCGTCGAAGACTTCATGAAACCGGATCGCATCGTGATTGGTGCCGACCGCCCGCGGCCGGTAGAGGCGTTGCGTGAACTGTACGCGCCGTTCAACCGCAACCACGACAAGCTGATCCTGATGTCGGTACGCTCGGCCGAGCTGGCCAAGTACGCGGCCAATACCATGCTGGCCACGCGGATCAGCCTCATGAACGAGCTGGCCAATATCGCCGAAAAAGTGGGCGCCGACATCGAGCAGGTGCGCATCGGCATCGGTTCGGATTCGCGCATCGGTTTCCAGTTCATCTATCCGGGCTGCGGCTACGGCGGCTCCTGCTTTCCAAAAGACGTCAAGGCACTGGTCCGGACCGCCATGACGGCCGGTTATGAACCCGCACTCATTCAGTCCGTGGATCAGCTCAACACGCTGCAGAAGCGCCGCTTCTACGAAAAGATCAAAAACTATTTTGGCGGCGAGCTGCGGGGACGCACGCTGGCGTTGTGGGGACTGGCGTTCAAGCCCAACACCGACGACATGCGCGAGGCCCCGAGTCGGGTGGTGCTGGACGGACTGCTCGCGGACGGTGCCCAGGTACAAGCCTACGATCCCGAAGCCGGCCACGAGGCGCGCCGCCTTTATCGGGGCCAGACGGGCGTCAAGGTGTGCGACAGCGCCGAAGCGGCGGCCACCGGCGCCGACGCGCTGGTGGTGGCCACCGAATGGAACGAATTTCGCAGCCCGGATTTCCCACGGCTCAAGCGAGCATTGAAGCGGCCGGTGATTTTCGACGGACGCAATCTCTACGACCCGGACCGGCTGGCCGAGTATGGGTTTGAATATTTCCCGGTCGGGCGCCGGCAGGTGCGTTCCGGGACATGACGGGCCCGTCTGCTGCAGGCCGACTGGCCCGCGTCACCCAGGATAGGTATTCTGACGGCCCTCAGAGGTCCGGCAGATCCTGTTGATCGGGAGAGGTGGCAGAGTGGTTTATTGCACCGGTCTTGAAAACCGGAGGCGGGCAACCGTCCGGGGGTTCGAATCCCTCCCTCTCCGCCAAATATTTCCAGGGAGTGACTCAAGGTCACTCTCCGGAAATGTTTTGTCAGGGTGATGAGGGTGGGATTCGAAGGGCGCGGCACGGACGCCGCGCCCCGGCTCACGCAGCGAGGGCAGGACGCCCGAGCCGACGTGAGGGAGCCCTCCCTCTCCGCCACACATTTCCAGGGAGTGACTCAAGGTCACTCTCCGGGAGGGTTTAACAGCCGGGACGCGTTGCAAAATTGAACTTCCTCCCCCGCTTGCGGGGGAGGATTGAGGTGGGGGCAGGTGGCTGTCCCCGCGGGCCCCCATCCTGTCCTTCCCCCGCTTGCGGGGGGAGGAACGCGTAAAGTTTGATTTCGCGGCATGCTCTTAAAAACTTACCAACGCAACATAATTTTCTGGAGTTGAGTCATGAACGAAAAGCTTCTGCACGATACCGCCTGTGCAATGGTGTTCCCCGGCCGCGGCATCCTCGCCGCTGACGAAAGTACCGGCACCATCGAGAAACGCTTCAAAAGTATCGGTGTGGAAAACACCGAAGAAAATCGCCGTGCCTACCGCGACCTGCTGTTCTCCGCCAGGGGCGGAGAAGAATTCATCAGCGGCGTGATTTTCTACGAAGAGACCCTGTTTCAGAACAGTACTGACGGTACGCCGTTTCCGCAATTGCTGGAAAAAAGGGGCATCCTCCCGGGCATCAAGGTGGACAAGGGCGCAAAACCTCTGGCCGGTGCTCCCGGCGAAACCATCACCGAAGGCCTGGACGGACTGCGCGAGCGGCTGACGAAGTACAAAGAAGCCGGTGCGCGCTTCGCCAAGTGGCGCGCCGTCATCACCATCGGCGACGGTATTCCGAGCGATTACTGCATCGCCACCAACGCACATGCCCTGGCGCGTTACGCCGCACTCTGCCAGGAGCAGGACATCGTCCCCATCGTGGAACCGGAAGTGCTGATGGATGCCGACAATACACTCGAAGTGTGTCGGGACGTGACCGCGCGCACCCTGCGCCTGACCTTCCAGGAACTGCAGCGTCAGCGCGTGCTGCTGGAAGGCATGATTCTAAAACCCAACATGGTGGTATCCGGCAAGAAATGTCCCGCCCAGGCTGACCACAAGGCGGTGGCACAGGCCACGCTGCGCACACTCAGGCGCTATGTGCCCGCCACCGTGCCCGGCATCGCCTTCCTGTCCGGGGGGCAGTCCGACGAAGACGCCACCGCCCATCTGGACGAGATGAACCGGCTGGGCGGTGCGCCCTGGACGCTGTCGTTCTCCTACGGCCGCGCCTTGCAGGCCGCGGCGCTCAAGGCCTGGTCCGGACGCAGGGAAAACGTGGCGGCTGGGCAGCGTGCGTTTCTGCACCGCGCCAAGATGAACGGCCTGGCCGCGTCCGGCCGGTGGGAACAGAAAATGGAGAAAGCGGCCTGATTTTCTCCGGGAGCACGCTGCCATCGTGTGCGGACTAACAGTTTGTTGGAAATCTCGCCATTGATTCGGGAAAAGAAGGATCCGTTCGTGGCGAGCACTTCGGTACGCCCGCGCCCGTTCGCCCTGAGCTTGTCGAAGGGTCCAAAGAATGGGCGCGGGCTACTCAGGACAGGCCCGGCGCCTGCCGGCAGGAACCATGAACGGACTTTTTCAACCAGCTGTTA
>JAKEEJ010000018.1 GCA_022616655.1 Nevskiales bacterium
ATGAGCCCGCCGGTGCAGGACTCGGCCACGGCCACAAGGGCCTGTTTTGCGAGCAGCTGGCGTCCAAGGTCTTCCGCCAGTGACGTGGCGTCCGTCTCGTTCGGCGTCGGCTGAAACGGCTTCATACTCATAGGGTGCGGCGCAGGGTGCGGCTGTTCAAGTAAATACGGCACACTTTATACTGCGCCGCCGGGAGCCGTGGAAATTTCGGGGGCTGGCAGTCTCCCGGCCCCGAGCGACCCCCGCCACAAAAATCTGGGGAACTTGTTCCATGAGTAAAGAAGGCGTGGATGCCGGCCGTCGCCGGTTCCTGACGCTGACCACGTCCGCCGTGGGCGCCGTGGGTGCCGGCGTGACGGCCTGGCCGTTTCTGGCCTCGCTGTCGCCCAGCGAAAAGGCCAAAGCGCTCGGCGCGCCCGTATCGGTGGACATCGGTCAGCTCGAAGCCGGTCAGATGGCCATCGTTCCGTGGCGCGGGCGGCCCGTGTGGATCGTCCGCCGCACGCCGGAGATGCTGGACACGCTGGGCAAGGTGCGCAGCCAGTTGCTCGATCCCGACTCCAGAAAACCGCAGCAGCCGGACTACATCCAGGGTGACGCCCGTTCCATCAAGCCCGAGATCCTGGTCATGATGGGCGTGTGCACGCACCTGGGTTGTTCGCCCAAGCTGCGCAGCGACGCCGGTGCCGAGGACCTGGGCGGGGGGGCCTGGCTCGGCGGATTTTTCTGTCCGTGCCACGGTTCCAAGTTCGACCTGTCCGGTCGCGTGTTCGCCGGGGTGCCGGCGCCGCTTAACATCAAAGTGCCGCCGCACCGTTACGAGACCGACACCCGGATCGTCATCGGTGAGGATCCGGTCGAAACGAAAGGAACCGCCTGATGGCCATTGTGCCCAATCCGCATAAAACCACGGGCTTCCTCGGCTGGATTGACGATCGTTTTCCGTTAACCAAGCTGTGGAAAGACCATCTCACCGAATACTACGCGCCCAAGAATTTCAATTTCTGGTATTTCTTCGGATCGCTGGCGCTGCTGGTGCTGGTCAATCAGCTGCTGACCGGGATCTGGCTGGCCATGCATTACAAGCCGGACGCCACGCAAGCCTTCGATTCCATCGAGTACATCATGCGCGATGTGCCCTGGGGCGATCTGCTGCGCTATCTGCACGCCACCGGCGCCTCGGCGTTTTTCATCGTGGTGTACCTGCACATGTACCGCGGTCTTCTGTACGGTTCACACCGCAAGCCGCGCGAGCTGGTCTGGATTCTCGGCGTGTTGATTTTCCTGACCCTGATGGCGGAGGCGTTTTGCGGGTACGTCCTGCCCTGGGGTCAGATGTCCTACTGGGGCGCACAGGTCATCATCTCGCTGTTTGGCACGATTCCCTGGGTCGGTCCTGATCTGGTGACCTGGATTCAGGGAGATTTCGTACCGGCCGATGCGACCCTGAACCGGATGTTCGCCCTGCACGTGGTCGCGTTGCCCCTGGTGCTGGTCGGGCTGGTGGTGGCGCACCTGATGGCGCTGCACGAGGTGGGTTCGAACAATCCTGACGGCGTGGAAATCAAGAAACACAAGGACCCCAAAACCGGCATTCCCCTGGACGGCGTTCCGTTCCATCCGTATTACACGGTCAAGGACCTGGTCGGTGTCGGTGGTTTTCTGTTTATCTTTGCGGCCATCGTTTTTTTCGCTCCCGACGGCGGCGGTTATGTTCTGGAAAAGCCCAACTTCATGCCCGCCGATCCGATGGTCACGCCCGAACTCATCACGCCGGCCTGGTACTTCGGTGCGTTCTACGCCATGCTGCGCGCGACACCGTCCCTGTTTGGATCGGCGTTGCCGGGCGTGGTCGTGATGTTCGCCGCGGTGCTGATTCTCTTTTTCCTGCCCTGGCTGGATCGCAGCCCGGTCAAATCCATCCGCTACAAGGGCTGGGTGTCCCGTGTTGCGCTGGGGGTATTCAGTGTGAGCTTTCTGATGCTCAGCTACCTCGGCATGCAGCACCCCACGGCGCTCTACACGCTGCTGGCGCGCATCGGAACCTTCGTCTACTTCACCTATTTCTTCAGCCTGCCGTTCATTGCCCGATTCGAGAAAACCCGGCCCGAACCGGCGCGGGTAACAGAATGACAAGGCGGGAGGCGGGAGGACCTGCCCTGAGCTTGTCGAAGGACGGGAGGCGGGAGGCGGGCAAGATGGCCGGCTGGCTGTTGGTGCTGTCGCTGGTGCTGGGAGCCGGACCTGTGTGGGCGTCCGGCGGCGCGGACCTGCCGTTCAGCTTCAAGCCCGACACGGGCAACGTTGCTTCCGTCCAGCGTGGCGCACGCAACTTCCTGGATTACTGCGCGGGTTGCCACTCGCTGAAATACGTGCGCTACAACCGGCTGGGAAGCGACCTCGGCATTCCCGACGATCTGCTGCAGAAATACCTGATGCCAAAAGGCGCCAAACCGGGTGACACGGTGCTCAGCGCCATGCCGGCCGATGCGGAGAAATGGTTTGGCCGGGTTCCGCCCGACCTGTCGCTGTCCGCGCGCGCCCGTGGGCCGGCCTGGGTGTACAGCTATCTGCGGAGTTTCTACCTGGACCCCTCCAAACCCAGGGGCGTGAATAACCTCGTGCTGCCAGGGGCTTCCATGCCGCACGTGCTGGGAGACCTGCAGGGCTGGCAGGCGCTGCATATAGAAACAAGCAAAGACGCGGGTAAACCCGGTGGTGCTCAACACCGGCCGGCATTCGAACGGGTCCAGCCGGGCCGCTTGTCGCCGGCAGAGTACAAAGCCTGGGTCGGTGACCTGAGCAACTTCATGGTGTACGCGGCCGAGCCGGGACGTAACGACCGGATCGCGCTGGGCTGGAAAGTGCTGGCCTATATTCTGTTGTTCTGGGGGCTGGCGTATCTGCTCAAGAAAGAATTCTGGAAGGACGTACATTGAGCGGCGCCAGTCCACGTTCCGCGCGCCCCGTGAGCTCGTTGCTGCCGGGCCTGGCGATGCCGCCGCGCGGCGGCAAGGTTAAACCCGTGCCGGTCCCCGGCGTGGCACGCACGGGCATGACCATTTATTCCCATGCCGACGACCTGGCCAGCCACTGGGTGCGCATGGTCGCTGCTGAAAAGGACATTGACGGTCTGCACGTCGAACTCCTCAAGCCCGGCGTGAAATCCGAAGACCTGCTGGTGTTGGACCCTACGTACACCGTGCCGACACTCGCCGATCGCGAAGTGGTGCTCAACGCGCCGCGCGTCATCGTCGAATACCTGGACGAACGTTATCCGCACCCGCCGATGATGCCGGTGGAGCCTTCGGCGCGTGCCCGCCTGCGGCTGGCCCTGTTGCGCATCGAGCTGGATCTGTTCCCCCTGGTGCAGGCGATCAAGGCCGGGCCCGCGGGAGTCGCGCAGAAAGCGCGCAAGCGCCTGCACGAAAACCTGATTGCCGGCGCCAGTTTATTCGCCGTGCGCAATTATTTTCTGTCCGGCGAGTACAGCTGCGTGGATGCACTGTGGGCAGCCCTGCTGTGGCGTCTGCCCTCGCTTGGCGTCGAGCTGGGGGCCGGCGGGCAGCCGGTGCACCGCTACGCCGAACGGTTGTTCGGCCGGCCTACCTTTGTCCAGAGCCTGACGCCGGTGGAGAGAGCGCTACGCTAGCGACGCTCCTCACCCCGCCAATCGCGGCGCGATTGGCCCCTTGCGTCGCTTCGCTGTCCTGCTGCGCTCGCAAGTCCGGGGCAGGCCGTCCTTGGCCTGCCCGCTCGCCGGGGCGAAGCGATGCTTCGCCAATTCCCGGCTCGCCCTCTCCCTGCAAGCGGGGAGAGGGACGTGGGTCGCGGCCTGCGGCCGGTCTGTTTCAAGGCTGCCCTCACCCCACCGCCTGTTCCACAGGCGGTTCCCCCCTCTCCCGCGTGGCAGGAGAGGGACGGCGGTCGCGGCCTGCGGCCGGTCTGTTTCAAGGCTGCCCTCA
>JAKEEJ010000001.1 GCA_022616655.1 Nevskiales bacterium
CTGGAGAAGGACGAGAAGGCCCTGCCCGCCGGGATCAAGCGCTGGCTGGCCTTCGCCCGGCAGAAACTGGCGGAAGTGGTCACGCTCAAAAAGCTGGCGCAAGCCGAAACGCAAGCGCAGCATTCCGGCGCGCTCGAAGAAAACCGGCGCGACATGGAAGCCCGCCGCCACTCGACTTTGATTCACCGGCCGAAGGTTCAACAGCGTCTGGCCGCCGTCCGGCCCGCCGATGCGCTGCGGCAGAGTCCTTTCCAGAAGCGTCAGGAAAAGCAGCACGCGACCCTGCACCTGCCGCTGTTTCCCACCACCACCATCGGCTCGTTCCCGCAGACCGACGAGGTGCGCAAACTCCGGCTGCGTCTCAAGAAGGGAGAACTCACACCGGCGCAGTACGAAGAGGCCATCCGCAGGGAAACCGAACAGGCGATCCGCTGGCAGGAAGAAGTGGACCTGGACGTGCTGGTGCACGGCGAATTCGAACGCAACGACATGGTGGAATACTTCGGCGAACAGCTGGCGGGCTTTGTATTCACCGCCAACGGCTGGGTGCAGAGCTACGGTTCACGCGGCGTCAAGCCGCCCATCATCTACGGCGACGTGGAGCGCACGGCGCCCATGACGGTGAGATGGGCGCAATACGCTCAATCCCTGACCGACAGGCCCGTTAAAGGGATGCTCACCGGGCCGGTCACCATCCTGCAGTGGTCGTTTGTGCGGGACGATCAGCCCCGTTCGGCCACGGCCCGGCAGATCGCCCTGGCCATCCGCGACGAAGTGAACGATCTCGAAAAGGCCGGCATCCGGGTCATCCAGATTGACGAACCGGCGATCCGCGAAGGCCTGCCGCTGCGCAAGGCCGACCGAACCGGCTATCTGCAATGGGCGGTGGAAGCCTTCCGGCTGACCGCCAGCGGCGTGGCGGACGAAACCCAGATTCACACCCACATGTGCTACTCGGAGTTCAACGACATCATCCAGTCGGTCGCGGACATGGACGCCGACGTGATCACCATCGAAACTTCGCGGTCGCAGATGGAGCTGCTCGATGCGTTCGCGCACTTCCGCTATCCCAACGAAATCGGCCCGGGCGTTTACGACATTCACTCGCCGCGCGTGCCCACCGAACAGGAAATGGCCGCGCTGCTGCACAAGGCGCAGGCTGTGCTGCCCGCCCGCAACCTGTGGGTCAACCCCGACTGCGGTCTGAAAACGCGCAAGTGGCCGGAGACCCGGACGGCGCTGGTCAATATGGTCGCGGCCGCCAAAGCATTGCGCAAACAAGGCGGTGCGGAATCCAGGACGCAGGATCAGAGGCGGGCGGTGTCTTCCTGACGGACAAGGGGATAGCCCACGCCTGTCGCAAGAATGGGTTGGTTGCGCCTTGGCGGGACCCTGCGGCATAATCCGCGCCCTTTTGAAGTTGCCCGGTCGCTGACCGGGGCAACCGAACAATAACGACCGACGAGCTGTAGTCATGAAGACCGTTTTTGCCAATGCCGAAACGGCCAGACACGAGTGGGTACTGGTGGACGCCACCGGCAAAACCCTCGGCCGTCTGGCCGCGACCATTGCCCGCCTGCTGCGCGGCAAGCACAAGCCCGAGTTCACGCCCAACGCCGACACCGGCGACTTTGTCGTCGTGATCAACGCGGAGAAAATTCGCGTGACCGGCCAGAAATTGACCGACAAAGTGTATTACCGCCACACCGAATGGCCGGGCGGTATCCGCTCGGAAACGCTGAAAGAGACGCTGGCCAAACATCCGGAACGCGCTCTCGAGAAGGCCGTCAAGGGCATGCTGCCCAAGGGGCCGCTGGGGTACGCCCAGTTCCGAAAACTCAAGGTGTACGCCGGTGGCCATCATCCACATGCGGCACAGCAGCCCATTCCCCTCCAGGCATGAAGCCCATGGCCAAGACCTCGAAAGCCCCCAAAGCCAGGACCGAATACAAATACGGCACCGGCAGCCGCAAGACCGCCGCCGCGCGCGTATTCCTGGCGCCCGGTCAGGGCGCCATCACGGTCAATGGCAAGACGCTGGAAGACTATTTCGGTGGACGCGAAACCTCGCGCATGATTGTGCGTCAGCCCTTGGAGGCAACCGAGTCCATGAATCGCTTTGACATCCGGATCACGGTGGCCGGCGGTGGCCCCTCGGGCCAGGCCGGGGCGATCCGCCACGGTATTACCCGCGCCCTGCTGCAATACGATGAGAGCCTGCGCAAGACCCTGCGCGCCGCGGGCTTCGTGACGCGTGACGCCCGCGCGGTGGAACGCAAGAAGGTCGGTCTGCACAAGGCCCGCAAGGGTTACCAGTACAGCAAACGCTGATTTTCTTCTTCACCCCTCTCCCCATGTCAGGGGGGAGAGGGTAGGGTGAGGGGCACTGCCTCACGCCTCACCCCTCCCGCCTTACGGCTGCTGGGGGATCGTCTAACGGTAGGACAGCAGACTCTGACTCTGCTTATCTAGGTTCGAGTCCTAGTCCCCCAGCCAATTCCCGGTACCTTCCCTCCCGGGGATTCAGACGGAGCTGGGCCTTCCCCTGCGTTTGACACAGAACTGACACGATTCTGTCCCAGAATACCGGGCCCAAGTCAGTCCTGTGCCCGGCATGCGCTGGCAGCCCTCATCATGAATACAACAGCGGTACAACCCGGTTTGTTTGCCACGATGGCTGTCCTGCTGTTTGCGGGGGTCATTCCCGTCGGCATGGCGGAGGAGGCCGTGGCTACCGGCGCCGCGCAGGCTCCAGTCGCGGTGACGCCGGAGGCGGTGGTATTGCGGAACGCTGCAACAGATCCGGGCAATGGCGTCTCGGTCCCCACGCCGGTTGCCGCCGCGCATGCGGCCGCACCGGAGCAGAACCTCGGCGTTGAAACGTTTGTCGCCAAAGGCGACACGGCCGGAGCGTATACCGTCCAGCCGGGCGATGTGCTGGGCATTTCCGTCTGGAAGGAGCAGGACCTGCAAGGCGAGGTGCTGGTACGGCCCGACGGCGGATTTTCCTTTCCGTTGGTGGGCGAGGTGATGGGCGCCGGCAAAACCATCGCGGAATTGCAGCGGGAGATTTCCAGCCGTATCGAGAAATTCGTGCCCGATGCCGTCGTCACCGTGTCGGTCCGGCAGCCCCAGGGGCATCGGATTTATGTGGTCGGCCGGGTGAACCGTCCGGGCGAATACGTCACTCCCCGTGAGGTGGACGTGATGCAGGCCCTGAGTCTGGCCGGCGGTGCCACGCCGTTTGCCGCGCTCAACAAGATCAAGGTGCTGCGCCGGTCGGCCGACGGTCAGACGGCCATCCCGTTTCGTTATGAAGACGTCGAACGCGGGCGCCATCTGGAGCAGAACATTCTGTTGCAGGGCGGCGATGTCGTCGTGGTTCCCTGAAACGACCGTTGGCGTTGGAACGTCGCGTGCACGGTTCTGATCCATGCGGGGTACGGTGTGGTGTGCGGCAGGCGGAGCCCTGTTGTCGTTTGTATCCGCGCCCGGTTATGGCACCGGATGGACGGTAGAACCGATGGCCAGCATGAGTTACGAGACCAACGACAACCGCACGCTTTCCACGACGGCCGAGGCGTCGGTGTACGGGTTCACGCTGGATACGGGTGCGACCGCCGCGATGCTGACCGAGTTGGCGACCACGCGCCTGACGCCGCGCCTTGTGGCCACGCGTTACTCCGGCGGCGATCAGTACGACACCGAAGACCTGTATCTCAGCGGTTATTCCCAGTGGCTCGGTGAGCGCGATCGATGGGTTCTGGCGGCCGACGTAGCGCGGAACAGCACGCTGACCACGCAAGAATCCGACGTCGGCTTGCTGGATCAGCGCGTGGAGCGTCTCGGCTGGAGCGTGGCTCCGTCGTGGGAACGGCGCCTCACCGAGCGCGGCACGCTGGACCTGGCCGCCTCGCAGAAGGCGGTGGACTACGACGACGCCAGCGGCGGTCTCATTGATTCCGA
>JAKEEJ010000111.1 GCA_022616655.1 Nevskiales bacterium
GAGCACGAACAGTTCGCTGGAAACGAACTGATCCTTGCGCTGCTGCGCGAGCTTGTCGGTGAGGTTCAGCACGCGCCCCAGCTCGGCACTGACGGGCACCTCGCCGGTCGGGGTGCTGAGTTTTGGCAGGCGGTCCAGCACCTGAGCCAGCCGGTTGCGCAACTGGTCCGGATTGACGCCGGCCTGTGTCAGCAGGGGCAGGGTGGAGCCGCCGTCCTGGTTCAGCAGGGCCCACAACAGATGGGCGGGTTCGATCTGCGTGTGGTCACGGCCCACGGCCAGGCTCTGGGCATCGGCCAGAGCCTGTTGAAAGCGGGCGGTCAGCTTGTCCGTGCGCATAAGTCCTACGATCAGATGTTAACGGGGCTTGACGCTAAGATGGTGCTCCATCCAGAACTTTCAAGACCATGAATAAACCCTTAAGGGCCTACAAGAATGCCCGGTTTCTGATGAGCGACGACGCACGCCCCGTACGCCTGCTCAGCGAATACCTTGAACCGTTGACCCGTTTCCAGAGATTGCAGGTATACCGCGCTGTCATTTTCTTCGGCTCGGCGCGTCTGCAACCGAATCCGGCTTCGGGACCGGACTATTATGCGCTGGCCTCCGATCTGGCAGAGCGCATGGCGCGCTGGACGGTGGAGCGCCACGCGCCGGCCGATCGCTATTACCTGTGTTCCGGCAGCGGGCCCGGGATCATGGAGGCGACGGGTCGGGGTGTGGCGCGCGTGGACCGGCGACTCAACATTGGTCTCAATATTTCGCTGCCGTTTGAGCAGGACATGAACGAGTTTGTGGATCCGGAACTGGCGTTCGAATTCCATTACTTCTTCATGCGCAAATTCTGGTTTATGAAGCTGGCCGAGGCGATGGTGGTGTTTCCCGGCGGATACGGGACCTTTGACGAACTGTTCGAAATGCTCACCCTGGTCCAGACCGGCAAGGCCAAACCCATGCCCTTCGTTCTGTTTGGGCGCGAGTTCTGGCAGGACACGGTGAACTTCCAGGGTCTGGTGCGGCGCGGGCTGATCAGCTCCGAAGACCTGGAGCGGATTTATTTCTCCGACAGTGTGGATTCCGCTTTCGATTACCTTGTACGCCAGCTGGAGGCGCCCCGGAGTGCGAGCCGCATAGACCCGGCGTAGAGCCTGTCATGGAGTTTTCGCTCGCTGCGTTGCCGCCCCCCGGGCGCGCCCGGAGATCGTGTTCTTTATCTCGGCGGGATGTGGGACATGGCGTCCAATCCTTTCAACGCCGCCTGGCCCTCGTCTTTCGCTTCAGTCGGGAAGCGACTGCTTTTTGCTTACGCGTCGGGCGGTGTGTTTTCTTCGCTGACACCCGGGTTTTCACCCTGGAACGTGGTTTGGCACGGCGTGTCCGGGCAAGCTTTGCCGGCTGCGGTCGTTGCGAAGGCAGTGCCACTGTCGGCGGCGCGGGATTCTTTGCCTTGGGTTTTTTCCGTACGGGAGGTGATTCCGCGCGCGAAGGCGATGGTGCTGCGAAAAGGGCCTCCAGACCGTAATCATCGCCCACCACGCGTCGCAGATCTTTCATCTCGCGGTAACGCTCTACATCCCGCCAATCGCGCATCCGCAGATCCGCTCTGGGGTCTTTGTCGTCTGTTTCGGTCACAGCGTCCTCCCAATCTTCAACAACGTCTTCGGGTTCCTCTTCGTTTTTCGCCGGTGCTGACTTCTTTTTGCCTGCCATCCAGGGCCTCCAAGCCGGGTTTTGTGGACGGAAAATGCGCGCTATTTATCAGGCTTTTGTTTTGGCGGGAAGAGGGTATTAAAAACTCATTATTAATCATATAGATAATGAGCAATGCTAAAACCGGTTTTGGCTGCTTTGATCAAGATCAGTTTCACCGACGAAGCGGCTCGCTATACTCCAAATATGTCGCTTTTAATGCGTTCCGGATTACCGGTCCTGTTGTTGTCGTTCTCATCCGCAGCGCCGGCACCGTCGGTGAGCGGTCACGCCGCTTTGGTTGAAATACAAGAGGCCATCGGTCCTGCGACCGGCAGTTATGTTGCAAAAGCGCACCGCCAGGCGGTGGAGTCCGGTGCCAGCCTGATCGTTCTGCGTCTGGACACACCGGGCGGGCTGGACACGGCCATGCGCGACATCATCAAGGTGATTCTCGGTTCTCCCATTCCCGTGGTGGGATTTGTGGCGCCCGGCGGCGCACGCGCCGCCAGTGCCGGCACGTACATTCTCTATGCCTGTCACATCGCCGCCATGGCGCCGGCCACCAACCTCGGTGCCGCCACGCCAGTTCCGGTGGGAGGGTCTTTTCCGCTCGACGATTCGGAGACGAAAGAAGACTCTCCCCAGGCAGCGGACTCGCCGGCGCCCGGCAAAAAAAACGGAGCGGAGTCCGAGCCGGGCGATGCCATGCAACACAAGATCGTCAACGATGCCGTGGCCTATATCCGCAGCCTGGCGGAGAAACGTGGTCGCAACGCCGACTGGGCCGAACGGGCGGTGCGCGAAGGCGTGAGCCTGTCGGCAACAGACGCCCTGAAACACCGTGTGGTGGATCTGATCGCCGAGGATGTCGGCGATCTGCTTGAGAAGATAGACGGCCGCGCGGTGGTGACGCCCACGGGTAAAATCGTGCTCAACAGTGCAGGGTTGACCGTGGAAAAGATCGAACCCGACTGGCGGATGCAGTTCTTGTCCATCATTACAAGCCCTACAGTAGCGTATATCCTGATGCTGATTGGCATTTACGGATTGTTGTTGGAGGGCTATCACCCTGGCGCCATCGTGCCGGGCGTCATCGGAGCCATCTGTCTGCTGCTGGCCCTGTTCGCCTTCCAGGTGCTGCCGGTAAACTACGTGGGTCTGGCACTGATTCTGCTGGGCGTGGTGCTGATGATTGCCGAAACGCTGGTACCCAGTTTTGGGACCATGGGGTTTGGCGGCATCGTGGCGTTCGTTTTCGGCTCCATCATGCTGATGGACATTGACGTGCCGGGGTATGGCGTAAACCGGGGATTGATTTTCGGCATCGCGCTGAGCGCCACGCTGTTGATGGCGCTGACCCTGTATCTGCTGTGGCGCTCGCGTCAGGCGCCCGTCGTGACCGGCGACCGCACGCTGATCGGTCACCGGGTGCTGGTGGAAGAGGCGATTGAATCCGAGGGCTGGGCCTGGGTGGCGGGAGAACGGTGGCGCGTGCGGACGAAATTGTCGCTCAAGCCGGGCGATCGGCCCAGGGTTGTGGCCATGGACGGACTGACCTTAATCGTGGAATCCGAGGCAAAGAAAGGAGATTAAAAATGTTTAGCACCGTTGCCGTGGCGGGCTTCATCGTCCTGGCCCTGATTTTCAGCTCGATCAAGATGCTCTATGAGTATGAACGGGGTGTGATTTTCACGTTCGGACGGTTCCGCGGCGTCAAGAATCCCGGTATACGGCTGGTGTTGCCCGTCGTCCAGAGCATGGTGCGTGTCGATTTGCGTACGGTGGTCATGGACGTGCCGCCCCAGGACGTGATCACGCGAGACAACGTCTCGGTGAAGGTCAACGCAGTCATCTACTTCCGTGTTGTCGAGCCGGAGAAAGCCATTCTGCAGGTCATGCATTTCTATGAGGCCACCAGTCAACTCGCGCAGACGACGCTGCGCTCGGTTCTGGGCCAGCACGAGTTGGATGACCTGCTGATGGAGCGGGACAAACTGAATCGCGACATTCAGGCGATTCTCGACAAGCACACCGATCCCTGGGGTATCAAGGTCGCCAACGTGGAAATCAAGCACGTGGATCTGGACGAGACCATGATCCGCGCCATGGCGCGTCAGGCCGAAGCGGAGCGCACCCGCCGCGCCAAGATCATTCATGCCGAGGGCGAGATGCAGGCCTCGGAAAAGCTGCTGGAAGCCGCCGAGATGCTGGCCAAAGAACCGCAGGCGCTGCAGTTGCGCTACCTGCAGACACTGGTGGACGTGGCGGGTGAAAAGAACTCCACCATCATTTTCCCGCTGCCGATGGATCTGATCACGCCGCTCATGAAGAAGCTGACCAAGGAATAACGGAATAGTATCGGGCCTCGGCCTGGAGGAGACTGCCCATGGGGGTTGCTTGCTCGAAACGGGCGTGGGTTTTTGTGGCACTCGCTTTGCTGGTCGGTGGTTGTGCCTCGATGATTTACCAGCCGCACGCGGATACCGCACCCCAAATGACCCGGCAACAGGCCGAAGACGTCCTCAAGCGCGCCTCAGAGAATTTCATGCAGGTGCCGGGGATACGCGAGCGTCGGGGAATCAGCAATATTGAAGAGGACGGGTTTGATCTGGTGTTGGGCCCGCCCGTTTCAACCCTGGTTGGGACGGCAGACGACCTGCCCGAACTTTGGCGCTGTTACTACCGGGAAATGAACGATATGGGCGTGTATGCCAGCGGGAAACTTTTCAGTGTGTTGCCAACAGGACGGATAGCCGTTGCTGCTCCCTGTCCCGCGATGTATTTTTCGACCCAAAAGGCGGCGACCGAGGTGGCGGATGCCATTTATCAGCTCCGGAACAAGACATTTTCGGAATCCGGTGTTGCCGGGCAGACGAGCTTTTCCGAGATCGCACGTCGTTACCGGGAAGCCACGGTAAAACCGGCTGTACCGGAGGCAGCGCGCAAACACATGCAGGAGGCGCAATCCGCCTACAGACAGAAACGCTTCAAGGAGGCTGCGACCGCCAGTGCAGCGGCCGTGCAGCTGGTACCCTGGTGGCCGGAAGGACGGTTCAACCATGCCGTCATCCTGCGTGCCACCCAGGAGTACGAAGGGGCCATTGCCGAGATGAACCGGTATCTTGAGCTGGTGCCCGCGGCCTCCAACGTTGAGGCTGCTCGCAAACAGATCAGGCAGTGGGAGGCAGAGCGGGAAGCATTGACCTCGGACTACTGGTAACACGGTCCTGCCGAAAGTCTGTCGGCAGGCGCCTCAGACCCATCCGGCGCGTCTGGCGCGGCGGTAATCCGCGGGTGTATCCACATCCGAGCGTATCGGCCCTTCGGACCAGCGCAGCCCCGCGCGCTTTAAACGGCAGCGGGTTTGTGCCAACTCATGTCCTGAGCTCCACGCGATTCCTGCCAGAACCCGGCGCTGGATTTTCCGTGCACCGATCAGCACATAACCCCCGTCGGTGGACGGGAGCAGAACACAATCGTGCTTCATCGCGAGCGCATCAAATGCAGAGTGCAGGTCCGCGGAGCTGAGTGCAGGACAATCAGTGCCCATCAACACGGCGGCATCGGCGCCCTCGTTCAGTGCCCGTGACAGCGCCAGCGCCATCCGACGCCCCAGATCGCCTCTGGCCTGACGCCGCAACCGCACTCCAAATTCACGCCGACAGGCCTGAAAAAATGGATGACGCGTATTCGGAGCGCACCAGAGCTCCAGTGAGGTAAATGCTTCACGGCCCTGTGGGGTCGATGGAACAGGAAAACCACCGGCTCGATTGCGCAGGGCATCAAGCGATGTGCGCAGGGTCCGCGTCACCAGCCTGCGGTGCAGGCGTGCGGCACCCGGAGGCCCCAGCGCCGGGATCAGCCGTGTCTTGCAGCGGCCCGGTATGGGCGCGCGGGAAAAAATCAGAACTTTGAGTCGCACGGGGATGTTGTGTTTGTGTGGAGTTCTGCCGGCGGAGTCCCTACAATAGCCCGGCTCGCGCCGGTATCCAAGGTGCGCGGGGGGCGGTAGCTCAGCTGGGAGAGCGCTGCGTTCGCAATGCAGAGGTCGAGGGTTCGATCCCCTTCCGCTCC
>JAKEEJ010000112.1 GCA_022616655.1 Nevskiales bacterium
CGGTGCCGTCCGTGATTTTCGGCGGTGCCATGACGCTTGCAACCGTCGGCTGGCTCTGGCGTCGCGGGCAGACCCTGTTTGCCACCCGCTTGTCCTGAACCGCCGCAGCGATGGGAGTTGCGGAAGCCTCCCAGGAAAAGCACGGCGCCCCCTCGATATGTATACGATAGCGTAGTAGTATATTCATGCCACAGTTTGGGGCAATAATGGGCCGGCCGACCGGACGGAGTGTGGAACGACCGGCGGTTCTGCCGCATCCGTCGCCTTTCATTCCTTGTCCAGCCGCCGTTGGCACACCGTGGACGCCGGCTTCCCGCACACTTTTCATAACAGGCTCCAGATCGCATCGGTATGAACCGCGAGAATCTTCCACCGGTGAAATGGTTTCGCGAGCCCTGGCCGATGCAGGCGATGCGGGCGTCGAGTGTCGCCATACGGCCCGTCATCCCCGGAATACTCCTGGCCGCAACGCTGGCCATGGCCGCGCGTTTCATTTCCGGGCAGTACGGGGGTCCCACCATGCTCTATGCCCTGCTGTTCGGCATGGCCTTCAATTTTCTTTCCGAGGAACCCAAGACAACCCCGGGCGTGGAGTTCTCGGTCAAAACGGTGCTGCGGGTGGGTGTGGCGCTGTTGGGGATTCGCATCACCATTGCCGACGTCGCTGCGCTCGGGTGGACGACGGTCGCGATGATTGTGTCCGCCGTGGCCGCCACCCTGGTGGTTGGCTGGGGTCTCGGCCGGCTGTTCCGGCTGAACAACGACCATGCAGTTCTTTCGGCCGGAGCCGTTGCAATTTGTGGCGCGTCCGCCGCGCTGGCCATTGCCGCGGTACTGCCCCCGCGCAGAAACCGCGAGTTGAATACGCTGCTGACCGTGGTGGGTGTTACCACGCTCAGCACGATGAGCATGATTTTCTATCCCATCATCGCGCAGAGCCTGTCGTTTGATGAACACACGGCGGGTGTCTTTTTCGGTGCAACGATACATGACGTCGCCCAGGTGATGGGCGCCGGCCATATCGTCTCCGACGCGGCCGGCGAAACGGCAACCCTCGTTAAACTGATGCGCGTGGCAATGCTGGTGCCCGTCAGCCTGGCTATCGCCTGGGCATTCCGTGAACGGGGCGGTGTTGCCGTCCGGAACCGGGTTCCGTTGCCGTGGTTTCTCTCAGCGTTTGTGCTGTGTGTGCTGTTGAACAGTGCTGGAATCGTTCCATCGCCGGTGGTGGTTGGAGTAAGCGGGCTTTCCTCCTGGTGCATCGTGATGGCCGTTTCAGCACTGGGGGTACGGACATCCATGCGGCAACTGGTGGAGGTGGGTCCGCGTCCTCTGGCGGCCATGGTGGTACAAACCGTGTTCCTCGCAATATTCGTGGGGACGTGGCTGCTATGGGCCCGTTAACAACTATCCGCTGGCAGCCTGCTTCCAGCCTGCGACTCTGGCAAGCAACGCTGCGATCGCATAATTGTTAACAGGCCCATATAATTCCGCGCAAATTTGAACGGTTGCCAGAGCGCGTGGAGTCCCGTGCCGCAATTGCGAACGAAGCAGCCGTTTCTCGTTCCAACACCCTGGCCGGTTCCGGATCCCGTGAATCGGGACGGGGGACCTGCCGCTTAGAGACCCGACATGCCGCCTCTGATCAATCGCCGCGATTTCGATTTTTTGTTGTATGAATTTCTGGACGTCTCCGGCCTGACGAAGTTCGCACGTTACGCGACTCACGACCGTTCCACTTTCGACTCCGTGCTGGACGCGGCGCACACCCTGGCCGAGGAAAAATTCCAGCCGCACGCGGCCAAGCTGGATGCCAACGAGCCACACTTTGACGGTGAGCGCGTGCATATCCTGCCGGAAGTCAAGGAGGCACTGGAGGCATTCAACGAGGGGGGATTTTTGGCCGCAGCGTTTGACGCCGACTGCGGGGGTTTGCAGTTACCGTACACGGTGTCCTGTGCCACCCAGGCTATCTTCAGTGCGGCCAATGCGGGTACCGCGGCATATCCGTTTCTGACCGCCGCCGCCGCCAATCTGCTGCGTGCGCACGGATCAAAGGAACAGCAGGAGCGCTACATGAAGCCGATGTTGACCGGGCGCTACTTCGGCACCATGTGTCTGTCTGAACCCCAGGCGGGCTCCTCGCTGGGGGATATCAAGACCCGCGCCACGCCACAGCCGGACGGTACGTACCACCTGCAGGGCAACAAGATGTGGATCTCTGGCGGCGAACACGATCTGTCGGAAAACATCATCCACCTGGTGCTGGCACGCCTGGACGGCGCTCCGCCGGGGGTCAAGGGCATCTCACTGTTTCTGGTGCCGCGGTACCGGGTGAATCCGGACGGTACGCGTGGCGTGCGCAACGGCGTGCGCCTGGCGGGGCTCAACCACAAGATGGGGTACCGCGGCACGGTCAACTGTGCGCTGAATTTTGGCGAGAAAGAACCCTGCGTCGGCACTCTTGTCGGCAAGCCCAACCAGGGGCTTGCCTGCATGTTCCACATGATGAACGAGGCGCGCATCGGTGTCGGGCTTGGAGCGGCGATGTCGGGCTATGCCGGTTACCTGTTTTCGCTGGATTATGCGAAGCAGCGGCCGCAGGGCCGCCCGGCCGGCAACAAGAATCCTGAATCCAGGCCGGTAATGATCATCGAACATGCGGATGTGCGCCGCATGCTGCTTCAACAAAAGAGCTACGTGGAGGGCGCGGTAGCCTTGTGCCTGTACTGTGCGCGGCTGGTAGATGAGGAGCGCGTCGCCGAAGACCCGAAACAGCGCGAAGACCTGCATCTGCTGCTGGAGATTCTGACGCCTGTCGCCAAGGCGTGGCCGTCGGAATTCGGTCTGGAAGCGAACAAGCTGGCCATCCAGGTGCTGGGCGGCTACGGTTACACCCGTGATTATCCGGTGGAGCGTTTCTACCGTGATAATCGTCTCAATCCCATCCACGAGGGCACCAACGGTATCCAGGCCCTGGATCTGCTGGGCCGCAAGGTGAGCCTTCAAAACGGCGCGGCGTTACGCCTGCTGCTGACGCGTCTGTCCGAGACCGTGACGCGTGCCGCGGCGGATCCTGAACTGGCGGAATACGCAAAGGCGCTCGGTGCTGCCATGGACGTTGTGAAGGGCACGACGCAAGCCCTGCTCCAGGTGGCGCAGCGAAACGAAACCGAACGCTTTCTGGCCAACGCGCACCTCTATCTGGAAATGTTTGGACATCTGGTGATGGCCTGGATCTGGTTGCAACAGGCGCTGGCCGCGCGCGCCGGGCTGGCGCACGCCCAAGCCGCCGACCGGAATTTCTACCTGGGTAAGCTGCGGGCGTGCCAGTATTTCTTTCGCTACGAACTGCCCAAGGCCCACCGGCAGGCGGAGCTTCTGGTGAAGATGGACGATACCTGCCTGCACATGCCGGCGGCGGCGTTCTGAGAGGCGCTCAGCCCTTCTTCTGGACGAGAGGCTCCAGGGTCAACTCAACGCGGCGGTTCTGGCTGCGCCCCTGATCGGTGTTGTTGTCGGCGATCGGTCGTGCCTCTCCGTAGCCGATGATGACCAGGCGCTGTCCGGACACGCCTTTTCCCGTCAGGAACTGGCCGACGGTCATGGCCCGGCGTTCGGACAGTTGCTGGTTGCTGGCGTCGGAGCCGACGCTGTCGGTATGCCCCGCGATCACAATCAGAGTTTTCTCGTATTCGTCCAGTACCAGGCCAACCGAGTCCAGTACCCGGAAGAAATCCGGGTTCAGGTCCGCGCTGCCGGTCCGAAACGTCACATTCCCCGGCAGATTGAGGATGATGTTGTCGCCGCTGCGGGTAACGCTCACGCCGGTGCCCTGCAATTTCTGGCGCAGTTTGGTTTCCTGCACGTCCATGTAATAACCGACGCCGCCGCCGGCGAGCGCACCGACTCCCGCGCCAATCAGCGCGTTTTTGCGGCGTTCCTTGGCATCATCGCCGGTGGCGACGCCCACCACGGCACCGGCCAGCGCGCCGATGCCCGCGCCGATCGTTGCTTTTGAGGTTTGTTTCTCGCCCGTGTAGGGGTTGACGGTGCTGCACGCCGATACGGTCAGGGTCGCGGCCAGTAAGCCGGTCAGTAAGTGCGTCGTCGGGGTGTTCAGGGGCATGGGATTTCTCCTGGGTTATAGACCGGTCAGTTTGAGCATGTGCTTCACGGCGGCTCTGATTTCAGCGTCGCTGAGCGAGGGATCCCCGCCGCGCGGGGGCATGTTGCGTTCTCCTTCAATCGCCTCGAATACGAGACGGTCCAGGCCTTCGGCTTTGAGCTGACTCCAGCGGGCTTTGTCGCCGATTCTGGGCGCGTCGAGTACCCCCGATCCGTGACAGGCGATGCAGACTCGGGTGACCACCTCCGCACCCGACAGGGGCGCACGTTGCGCAACAGCCGGGCCGGACGCCGCGAGCAGTGCGGCGGGATCGGTGATGACCTGGCCGGCGGGCTTGAGGCGCTCCTCCAGCGCGACCCGCGCTTCTGCGCCGGGCGGCGGCGTGTCGAGCAGGTTGGCGATGACGATGATGCCGACGGTAAACGCGGCCAGAAATCCAATCACGCCGAGAAAAGTGACGATGAATAGTTTGTCGTGATGATGGGGATCCACGCGCGCAACTCCAGGGCGGATACAGGACGGCCGGTTCAATGAATACGCGGAAGTATAAGAGCTTATCAGTGAATCAATCACGTGGGCGCTGTTTCTCACGGATCGGCTCAAAGTGGGACGCACGCGGCGGGTCAGAATCGGCGAACGCTTGCCCGGGATTCCCCGAGTGGCGGCCGGGCAGCAAAAGTCGTTATCCTTCCCCTCCGATGACCGTGTGCCTGACAACCGCCCCGCGCCCCGGCGACGGAGGCCGGGTGTCGGATGGGAGAACAACAGTGGCTAAAACAAATTACAGCCTGGTGAACAAGACCACCGGCGAGACCCTTGAGCTGCCCAGCGTCCAGGGCACGCTCGGGCCCACGGGCCTGGACGTGGGCAGGGTGTACGACACGCTCGACGTCTTTACGTACGATCCGGGCTTTACGTCCACCTGCTCGTGCAAGAGCGCCATCACCTACATTGACGGCGATGCCGGCGTGCTGCTGTACCGCGGCTATCCGGTGCAGCAGCTGGCGGAAAAGTCCAGTTTCATCGAAGTGTGCTATCTGATTCTCTACGGCGAATTGCCCACCAAGGCGCAGCTGGAGGAATTTGACACCACCATCCGCAAGCACACGATGATCAACGAGTCGCTGAAAGGGTTCTACAGCGGTTTTCACTACGATGCCCATCCCATGGCGATGATGACCGGCATCGTCGGCTCCCTGTCCGCGTTCTACCACGACACCACCAACATCCGCGATCCCAAGCACCGCGACATCTTTGCGCGCCGCATGATCGCCAAGATTCCGACCATCGCCGCGACCGCTTACAAGAAGTATTTCGGCCAGCCCTTCATGTATCCGCAGAATCACCTGGACTATTGTTCCAACCTGCTCTACATGATGTTTGCGGTGCCGGCCGAGCCGTATCACGTGGACCCGGTGGCGGCCAAGGCGCTGGACGTGTTGTTTATCCTGCATGCCGATCACGAACAGAACGCCAGTACATCCACCGTACGCCTGGCCGGTTCCACGGGCTGCAATCCTTACGCCGCCATCGCCGCCGGCATTGCGGCCCTCTGGGGGCCCGCGCACGGCGGTGCCAACGAGGCGGTGTTGCGCATGCTGGACCAGATCGGCGACGCGAAAAAAGTGGCGTCGTTTCTGGACAAGGTCAAGGACAAGCAGAGCGGAGTCCGGCTCATGGGTTTCGGCCACCGGGTCTACAAGAACTTCGATCCCCGCGCCACCATCATCCGGGAGCAGTGCCACAAGGTGCTCAAGCATCTGGGCAAGGAGAACGATCCGCAGATGGAGCTGGCGCTGGAGCTGGAGCGCGTCGCGCTGTCGGACGACTACTTCAAGGAGCGCAAGCTCTACCCGAACGTGGACTTCTACTCCGGCATCATCTACAAGGCCCTTGGCATTCCGGTCAACATGTTCACACCGATGTTCGCGATCGCCCGCACCGTGGGCTGGTGTGCGCACTGGACGGAAATGACCGCCGACCCGGCCAACCGCATCGGTCGCCCGCGGCAGGTGTACACCGGAGCGCCGGAGCGCCATTACCTGCCGATCGCAAAACGCAAGTGAGTTCCCTCGTGATGTGTAAGCGCCGCGAACGGCCATCGTTGTGAGCGATCCCGACCGCATCGTCAGAACTGTCACCGCTCCTTCGGCAACTGCCGCGCCACCGTCCGCGCAGTCCAACCTCCTGCCCGTCAACATCGCCGCCTGGCTGCTGGCCGGTATCGCGTTGACGTATGTGCTGTATGCCGAGCTGCTGCCGGCCCTGCTCGCCGGCCTGCTGGTGCATCAGTTGGTGCAGCTGCTGGTGCCGTTTCTGGTTCAGAACCGGCTCAGCAGCGACCGCGCCAAGATCGTTGCCGTGGCCCTGCTGGCCGCGCTGGTCGTGATTCTGATTACACTGGCCAGTGCCGGTCTGGTCGCCTCGTTTCGCAGTGGCGCCGAAAGTATCCCGGCGTTGCTGACCCAAACGGCCGAAATCATCGAAGCGAAACGCGACATCTGGCCGGCCTGGTTGATCGAATCACTGCCCGCCGACGCCGACGCCCTGGAGCAGGCCGTGGCGGGCTGGCTGCGCGAACACGCCGGCATGCTGCGGGGATTGGGCATCGAAGCGGGGCGCGCGACGGCCTACATTCTGATCGGCATGATTGTCGGCGCGTTTGTGGCGCTCGGCCAGGCCCGGTCCCGAAAAATACAGGCGCCGTTGAACCGCGCGCTTTCAGAGCGTGTTGCCCGTCTGGGACACTCGTTCCGTTCGGTGGTGTTCGCCCAGGTGCGGATCTCGGCTGTAAACACGGTGCTGACCTGGTTGTATCTGGGCGTCGCTCTGCCACTCTTTGGAGCGGGTCTGCCGCTGACCAAGACGCTCGTGGCAGTGACCTTCATCTGCGGCCTGCTGCCGGTGGTGGGCAACCTGATTTCCAACACGTTCATCGTGGTGGTGAGCCTGAGCCACTCCCTGGAGCTGGCGATGATTTCGCTGGCTTTTCTGATTGTGATTCACAAGCTGGAATATTTTCTGAATGCCCGCATCGTCGGTGGGCAGATCAACGCCCGGACCTGGGAACTGCTGATTGCGATGCTGGCGCTGGAGGCGGCCTTCGGAATCGCCGGCCTGATTGCTGCTCCGATTTATTATGCTTATCTCAAGAACGAGCTCTCGGCGCGCGGTCTGATCTGATCGGGCTTCCTGCCGCCATCCCGTCAGATGTCGCGTGCGATCACGTCCGGCGTTTCCGCCGCCAGCGCTTCCACGGCGGTGCTATCGAGCCGTTTCACCGGCTGACCGTCCGTCGGCGAGAGCAGCGCGCGACGCAGGTCGCGCTCGGGAAAAACGGCCACGCTCACGTTGATATCGGCGGCCAGGAACGTCAGCACCGGCACGTCGCCCGTCTGGCCGTCGGCGTAGCGGTAGCGGCGTTGCGAGACCTCAAAGGCAAGACCGCGCGATTCCAGCAGCACGTCAATCTGCTCGGGCTTGTCGGCAAAGCAGTGGAGCTGGACGGGGTGTCCGTCGGTGGTGGCGCCGGTGGCCACGGCGCCCACCAGGCGCGGTTGAAATTCGGCCAGCAGGCGCATGGCTTTGAGGGCGGTCTGGCGCAACAGGGTGAGACGGTCGGCGTAGTCCCGCCCGCCGAACAGCTGCTGATACCGGAGCACGGCCGTCTCAACGTCGGCATTGCTGGGCAGGGGCGTGCCAAATCCAAGACCCAGACGCTCAACGGCCTTCTGCTTGGCCAGACGGTAATCGCTGAGACCGTCCTCGCAGATGATCCGCGCCGCTTCCTGCACCACCCGGCTGTGCTGGGTGCCCATGTCTGGAAAATGACTCCCGTTCGTTTGAATGAATCTAATGGACGTCGCGGCAAAATGCCACTGGTGGCACTGTCGTAAAACAGCAGAGGGGGACCTGTTTGAGAATTTCACAACACATTTTAAGATGTACGGAAGCCACAAAATCCATCCGGTATTTCAGGAGCGGTCGTCAATGATAAAAATCACGGCCTTCGTTCAGCGTCTGGCCCATGGCCTGGTCCGGACCCTGCCGTCCCGGCTGAAGGCGGCCGGTGTGCACCTGGCACTGAGCGCACTGATCTTCGCCGGAGCGCTGTACCTGATTCTGGTGCGCTGGTATCCCGGATTCCACTTCACCGTGGACGGCGGCTGGCAGGGCGTGCGCATCATGGTTGTGGTGGACCTGGTGCTGGGGCCGCTGTTGACGCTGATCATCTTCAACCCTTTCAAGGCGCGCAAACTGATTGTGTTCGATCTAGGGTGCCTCGCCCTGACCCAGTTTGCCGCGCTGGTCTGGGGGTTCTACGCGGTTCACAGTCAGCACCCGGTGTCGGTCAATTACTCGGATGGCACGTTCCATTCGATGACGGTGGCGCCGCTGCAGATTGAGAAATACCCGCGGTCCCTGCCGGGCGAGCTGTCCGATCGCCGACCGGCCCTGATTTATGTGGCGCCGCCCGCCAACGACGGCGAGCGGACCCGCGCCGCCATGATGGAAATCATGGGATCGGTGGCACCGTACGAGGATCCGTTTTTCTTCAGATCGTTCGAACCGCACTGGGAAACCGTCAAGGCCAGCGCGATTGATGCGCAGAAACGCGTCCGGAGTGACGCCGCATTCGCCGCCGGTCTGGAGCGCTTTCTGGCCGGGCGTGGCGGCGCGGCCACGGACTATTTTTTCTTCCCGTACGCCGGTCGCTACGGCACGTGCACGCTCGCCTTCAGCGCGGCCGGGGAACTCCTGGACGCGTTGGGCTGCCAGGCTTTTTGAATCTCGCCGAGGCACAAAGCCCTGTGATCTAATGGCGCGGCATGCGCCTTCCCCTCGAATTATTGATCGGCCTGCGCTACACGCGCGC
>JAKEEJ010000113.1 GCA_022616655.1 Nevskiales bacterium
GACTCGGTACGCTGGAACGTGGACATGTCCGGCTGCGGCGTGACCATTGAATCGGAAGAGGCGCCCTGGGCTACGGGCCAGGAAGAATTTGAAGCCGGACGCAACAAGGGCCACCGCGCGCCGGTCAAAGGCGGCTATTTCCCGGTTCCGCCGGTGGACAGTCAGCAGGACATCCGCAATGCCATGTGTCTGACGCTGGAAGAAATGGGACTCATAGTGGAGGTTCATCACCACGAAGTGGCGGCCGCCGGCCAGAACGAGATCGGCACGAAATTCAACACGCTGGTGCGCAAGGCCGACGAGCTGCTGATTTACAAGTACGTCCTGCAGAACGTCGCGCAAAGCTACGGCAAAACCGTGACCTTCATGCCCAAGCCCATCGTCGGCGACAACGGCACCGGCATGCACGTGCACCAGTCGCTGTCCAAGGACGGCAAGAACCTGTTCTCCGGCGACAAGTACGCGGGATTGTCGGAACTGGCGCTCTACTACATCGGCGGCATCCTGAAACACGCCAAGACCATCAACGCCTTCACCAACTCGACCACCAACAGCTACAAGCGCCTGGTGCCGGGGTTCGAGGCGCCGGTCATGCTGGCGTACTCGGCGCGCAATCGTTCGGCGTCCGTCCGCATTCCCTGGGTATCCAGCCCGAAGGCGCGCCGCATCGAAGTGCGTTTCCCGGACGGCATGTCGAATCCGTACTTCGCTTTCACGGCGATGGTGATGGCGGGACTCGACGGCATCCAGAACAAGATCAAGCCGGGCGAGCCGGTGGACAAGGATCTGTATCACCTGCCGCCGGAAGAGGACAAGAAGGTTCCGCGCGTGTGCCACAGCCTGGACATGGCGCTGGAACACCTCGACAAGAACCGCGATTTCCTCAAGCGCGGTGGCGTGTTCACGGACGATCTGATTGACGCCTACATCGAACTGAAGATGCAGGAGGTCACGCGCTTCCGCATGACCACGCACCCGGTGGAATTCGACATGTATTATTCGCTGTGAGCATTGCTCACTGCGAATAACGGCAGGGCCTGGTTCGGCGCCCCGGCGAGCCCTGCTCGCCGGGGCCCCTCTGAAGGGGGCGGGAAGCTTGGAACCTCTGTGCAAAACACCCCGGTGTCCGGGGCGTTTCTTTGAACTCAACTTGAACGCCGCGATCCAAGCGTTGCGTCTCGATTGGCTCAGCGCTAAGGTAATCCGATGCGAATGCTGATTTATCTGACGCTATTGCTGGCCTCTGGCTCCATCGCCGCCGCCCAAGTGTATAAATGGGTGGACGACAAGGGCGTTGTGCACTACACCGACAAGCCGCCTTCTAAAGATTCCAAACCGGCAAAACTGCCCCCGCTGCATACCTATAAACCCGAAGGATCAACCGAGCCGGCCAGCGCCGGGATGGAAGCGCTGGACGGTACCCCGGCAGAAGCCCCTCAGATCACGCTGGTGTCACCGACCGCCGATCAGACCTTTCACGCCGCCGAGGGCACCGTGCCGGTCTCCGTGCAAACCTCTACCGCCCTGTTTGGCGACCAGCGGCTGATGTATTTTCTTGACGGCGCGAGCCGCTCACCGCCGATAGCCGAAACGTCCTTTACGCTGACGGGAGTGGAGCGCGGAACGCACACCGTTTCCGTGGCTCTGGTGGATAGCGCCGGCAATGAGCTTTCCAGGTCCGCGGCGGTCACCTTCCACATGCAGCCACCCACCATTCTTGAGCCGTTTTCGGCTCCTCAACCGCCTTTATCCTCACCCAGGCAGCCCGCGGCCCCCAAAGCACCCACGGTGCCCAAACCGCCACCCCCCGTGCCTTGATCAGGCAGAAATTTCATATCGAACCAATCTGGTGCGCAAGGTAATTTTAGATATTGTGCCGGACATGGAACAACTGTGAAACCCGGATACACTTGGATTTATATGTCCAACCACTTGATATAAAAATAATTTTACAAAACAACATCTTCAAAACTTCAGCGGAAGCGGGCATAAATAGAGCGCCTGATAAGCGCGCCAATAATTCTGCAGAAGTACTTTTCTCCAACCGGATGCACCAGTTTTGTGCATATAACAAAAAGTTGAGGTAGTCTGCCGGCAAATCGCTTGGCCTGAACCTTGCAGCTGCGCAATCCGATGAGCTTCGTAAACCGAACCCGGGGAAACCCGGACGCGATCCTGGATGGACTGACCACGGCGGTGATCTGTTTGGATTCCGAGTTACGTGTCAATACGCTGAACCCGGCTTGCGAAAGTCTGTTCGGCATCAGTCAACGCCACGCCCAGAGTCAGGCCTTGCCTCTGGCACTCCCGCATTTCATTCCCCACGAAGCGCGGCTGCGCGAGTCGCTGGACGCAGGCACCGGCTTTATCGAACGCGAGCTGCAATTGCGGCGCAATCACGATCCCCCGATCACGGTGGACTGCACGGTCACCCCGATCCTGCTCGGTCGGCACAGCGGTCTGCTGCTCGAGCTGGCGCCGCTGGACCGGCACCTGCGTATCTCGCGCGACGAACTTCTCAGCACCCAGTTCAATGCGAGCCGCGAGCTGATCCGCGGACTGGCGCACGAAATCAAAAACCCGCTCGGCGGGATCCGCGGCGCGGCACAGCTGCTGGAACGCGAGTTTCCGGATCCCCAGCACCGGGAATACACCCACGTCATCATCCGTGAGGTCCACCGCCTGCAGAACCTGGTGGACCGGATGCTGGGTCCGTCGCGTCCGCCGCAGCGCGAGCCCCTCAACGTTCACGAGGTACTGGAGCACGTACGCAAACTGGTCACGGCCGAGGCCCCTCCCGGCGTCAGCCTCGAGCGTGACTACGACCCCAGCATTCCGGATCTGAGTGCCGACCGTGAACAACTGGTCCAGGTGCTGCTCAACCTCGCGCGCAACGCGCTGCAGGCCGTGGGCACGCGGGGCCACATTCAGCTGCGCACGCGCACGCGCCGGCAACTGACTCTGAACGGCCGGCTGTACCGGCTGGTGGTGCTGGTGGAAATCGAAGACAACGGCCCCGGGATTCCGGCGGCGATGTTGGACAAGATTTTCTACCCGATGGTCACCACGCGGCCCGGCGGCACCGGCCTGGGACTGCCGATTGCGCAATACCTGATCCACGGCCACGGCGGAACGATTGAATGCCGTTCGAATCCGGGCAGTACGGTGTTTGCCACGTTCCTCCCGATTGAGTCTGAACCATGAACGCGGGCACAACCCCCTTGAGCGTGTGGGTGGTGGACGATGATGAATCGATCCGCTGGGTACTGGAAAAATCCCTGATGCGCGCCGGCATGCAGGTGCGCAGTTTTCCCGGCTCGGCCGAACTGCTGGACGCCCTGGAGAGCGAGGGTCCCGACGTGCTCATTTCCGACGTCCGCATGCCGGGCGTCAACGGACTGGAACTGCTCGAACGTCTGCGCAACACCCGCCCCGCGTTGCCGATCATCATCACCACCGCGCATTCCGATCTCGACGCCGCCGTGGCCGCGTACCGTGGTGGCGCCTTTGAATACCTGCCCAAACCGTTTGACGTGGACACCGTCGCCATGCTGGTCAAGCGTGCCGCCCGCAAAACTCATGGCACGGAAGACGTGGCACCGACGCCACCGCCCACCGCCATCATCGGCGAGGCGCCGGCCATGCAGGAGGTGTTCCGTGCCATCGGCCGCCTCGCCCCGTCGCAGATCAATGTATTGATCACCGGCGAAACCGGCGTGGGCAAGGAGCGGGTGGCGCGCGCCCTGCACGCTCACAGTCCGCGCGCCAACCGGCCATTCATCGCGGTCAACACGGCTGCGATTCCGAAGGACCTCATGGAATCCGAATTTTTCGGGCACGAACGGGGGGCCTTTACCGGGGCCCAGACCCAGCGCAAAGGCCGCTTCGAACAGGCCGACGGCGGCACGCTGTTCCTCGATGAAATCGGCGACATGCCTCACGACCTGCAAACACGCCTGTTGCGGGTGCTGCACGACGGCGAGTTCTACCGCGTGGGCGGCACCACGCCCATCAAGGTGGACGTCCGCGTGATCGCCGCCACGCACCAGGATCTCGAAGCCGCCGTGGCCCAACACCGGTTCCGCGAAGACCTCTACCACCGCCTCAACGTGATCCGCATCCGCGTGCCGCCCCTGCGCGAGCGGCGCGATGACATCCCTCCGTTGCTGCGGCACTTCCTGGCTCAGGCCGCGAAAGAGCTCAAGACCCAGCCCAAACGCCTGCGGCAGGACGTGCTGTCCTATCTGCAAACGCTGGACTGGCCCGGCAACGTCCGTCAGATCGAGAACGCCTGCCGCTGGCTCACGGTCATGGCGCCGGGGCGGGATGTCCACCTGCAGGATTTGCCGCCGGAGCTGCGGGCTCCGCGCACGGGAGACGGGAAACGGGAGACGGGAGACGGTAAAAACAGCATCGTTTCAAGTCCCGAGTCCCGAGTCCCGAGTCCCGTTCCGGCCACCGATTGGCCGGAACTGTTACGTCAGTGGGCCGAAATGAAGCTCAAGGACGGAGAGAGCGACCTGCTGGACACCGCCCTGCCCGAATTCGAGCGGACCCTGATCCGGGTCGCGCTGGCCCAATGCGGCGGGCAACGCCAGGAAGCCGCCAAACGGCTCGGCTGGGGCCGGAATACCCTGACGCGCAAGATCAAGGAGCTGAAACTCGACAGTGCCTGAGCACTAAAAGCGCGTTGCGCCCCCCACCTCAATCCTCCCCCGCAAGCGGGGGA
>JAKEEJ010000019.1 GCA_022616655.1 Nevskiales bacterium
CCCCGGCTTCCAGGTGCCCGGAGCCCGGGCGTTCTTGGCGCGGCCCAGTACAAAAAATACCTGTGCCGTCATCTTGCTCATCAAGCTGCCGTCGTTGGGCACATCGAACAAGGCGTGGTAGAACACCACATTGCTGACGATCTCCGGTGCCGGCTTGATCTGCCGCAACCGACCCTCGCGACGCTGGTCGGGTTGACCCAGCACCGTGAAATAGACCGGCTGCCCGGGCTCGAGACCGAAAACGTCGGCTTCGGAAACCTGGGCCACGACGGTCATGGCCGACAAATCGGCGAGCTGCAGGACCAGGGGTGCCGTCTGGTTGGCATTCAGCATCTGGCCCTCGCGCGCATAAAGGGCGGCCACCACGCCGCTGATCGGCGCACGAATGATGGTGTAACTGAGATTGGTCTCGGCCGTCGCGACGCTGGCCTCGGCCTGACGGATCTGGGCCGCCTGCGCGTCCAGACGCGCCAGCGCGGCGTCACGGTTCGAAACGGCAATCTCAACCTCTTCGCGCGCGATGGCATCCTGCTCGAGCAGGCTCTGGTAGCGGGCCATGCGCTGCTCCAGAAATCTGAGTTCCGCCTCCTGCGCCGCGCGCTGGGCGCGCAGATTGTCGAGCGTGGCACGCGCTTCCACCCGGCGACTTTTGGCGAGGGTATCGTCAATTTCAGCAATGACCTCACCGATCTTGACGGCGTCTCCCTCCCGTTTCGGAAGACGCTTCAACTGGCCTGAAACCTGGGCTCCCACGTCCACATAGGCGATCGGTTCCAACGTGCCCGTGGCCGTCACCAGCTGCTCAACATCGCCACGCTCGACCGGCACCACCACCGGATCAGGCCGGTCTCCGGAGTCATTCACAAACAGCAGGTAGCTGCTGGCGGCCACCACGAGTGCGGAGAATCCCGCACCGGCCATCCAGGCTTTTTGTCGAGTCATGAACATTTTATGGCGGACACTACCCGCTTCTGCTCCCCCTGCGGCAACCGGAACAGGTCCGCCGATGTCCTGCGCGGATTCCACCGACACCTGCCGGTTTCCAAGACTGTCTTGGACTCTCTTGCGTAATAAAAGTTTCTTGATACCGGACCAAGCAGGGCTGTTTTCCATGCACCCTAAGGTAACGCACAATCAGCCGTGGCGTTGACACGGCGCGGGTGCGGGGAGACATCGGGACGGCAATGCCGGCGCCCAAAAACAGAAGCCGCACAGAAGTGCGGCTTCGAAAATGTGCACGTTGCTGCAAAAATCTAATTGCCGTTCATCTGTTCCTTGAGAATGTCGCCGAGGCTGGTCTTGCCGCTGACCGGAGTGGCCTTGTACTCCTCCATCGCCTCCTGTTCTTCCTGAATTTCCTTGGCCTTGACGGAGAGGGAAAGGATGCGGTTTTTACGATCCACGCCGATAAACCGCGCCTCGAGAGTATCGCCTTCCTTCAGAATTCGGGTGGCATCTTCCACACGTTCGCGGGCAAGATCGCTGGCCTTGATATAACCCTCGACGCCGTCCGCCAGTGTAATTTCAGCTCCCCGCAGGTCCACTTTCTTCACGATACCCTTGACGATGGATCCCTTGGGGTGCTCCACCATGAATTGCGTCAGGGGATCCTGTGCCAGCTGCTTGATCCCCAGTGAAATGCGTTCCCGGCCACCGTCAATGGCCAGCACCGCCGCTTCCACCGTCTGTCCTTTCTGGTAATGGCGTACAGCCTGCTCTCCGGGTTCGTTCCAGTCCAGATCGGACAAATGCACCAGTCCGTCAATGCCTCCGTCCAGACCGATGAAGATCCCGAAATCGGTGATGGATTTGATCTGGCCACTGACCCGATCCCCCTTCTGGTGATTCTGGGAGAACTCTTCCCAGGGATTGGGCCTGCACTGCTTCATGCCCAGGGAAATACGGCGGCGTTCCTCGTCAATGTCGAGAATCATCACTTCCACTTCCTGCCCGACGTGCACCACTTTGGCCGGGTTGACGTTTTTATTGGTCCAGTCCATTTCGGAAACGTGCACCAGTCCCTCGACACCCGGTTCGATTTCCACGAACGAGCCGTAATCGGTGATATTGGTCACTTTTCCGAACAGGCGGGTTTTTTCGGGATAACGGCGGGAAATCTCCATCCACGGATCTTCGCCCAGCTGTTTGAGACCCAGAGAAATGCGCTTGCGCTCACGGTCGTATTTAAGAACCTTGACGTCCAACTCCTGGCCGACGCTGACCACCTCGGAGGGTTCCTTGACGCGTTTCCAGGACATGTCGGTGATGTGCAGCAGACCGTCCACCCCGCCCAGATCCACGAAGGCGCCGTACTCCACCAGATTCTTGACCACGCCCTTGAGCACCACGCCTTCCTGCAAATTCTGCAACAGGGTGTCGCGTTCGGCGCTGTGTTCGGCTTCCAGGACTTCGCGGCGCGATACCACGACGTTGTTGCGCAGTTTGTCGAGTTTGATGATTTTGAATTCGAGCGGCTTGTTCTCGAGGAAAGCCGTGTCACGCAAGGGGCGTACATCCACCAGCGAGCCGGGCAGAAAGGCGCGCACGGCACCGATATCGACGGTAAAACCGCCCTTGACCTTGCCGGTGATGGTGCCCACCACGATGTCGCTCTTTTCGAACGCCTTGGCCAGCGTGTCCCAGGTGCGGATGCGGACGGCCTTTTCCTTGGAGAAGCGCGTTTCGCCGAAACCGTCCTCCATGGCCTCCAGCGCGACTTCCACCTCGTCGCCCGCCGAGACCTTGATTTCCCCCTTGTCGTCTCTGAACTCCTGCAGGGGAATGACGCCTTCGGATTTGAGTCCGGCGTCCACAATCACCACGTCCGGCTTCACTTCCAGCACGCGGGCGTGGACAATCGTGCCCGGCTGCATGGACTGGCCGGCATTCAGGCTTTTTTCAAACAGTTCGGCAAATGATTCCGTCATAAGGCTCTTCACTCTGCCGCTTCGTCCTGAATAGGCAGTCAGAAAAATTCAGACCGAATCCTTTCGATCTGTCTCACCGGACGCCGCCTTGCGCGGCAACCGGTCTGTAGGCCCTGTCAGCAGGGCCTCGATGCGGGAGAGAACCGTGTCCGCCGGAAATCCGGTGGTATCCAGCACAACCGCATCGGGCGCCGCGACCAGCGGCGAGTGGGGACGGTTGCGATCGCGAACGTCGCGTTCGCGGATCTCTTCGCAAAGGGCGGGCATTTTAGCCTCTATGCCGGCCATCCTCAACTGCCGGTGGCGCCGGCGCGCCCGCTCTTCCGGACTGGCGTCTAGAAACACCTTCAGACAGGCATCCGGAAACACCACAGTACCCATGTCACGACCGTCCGCCACCAGTCCCGGTGCCTGCCGGAACGCACGCTGGCGCTGAAGCAGCGCGGCACGCACCGCGGGATCGGCGGCAATCTGCGAGGCCTGCCGTCCCGCCGTTTCGGCCCGTACGGCCGTCGTCAGATCCTGACCGTTGACCCAGATGCGGTCCCGATCGTCATCCCCAGGGTCAAAGCGAATGTCCAAATCCGGTACCAGCGCTGCCACCTGTGAACCCTGTTGCAGCGGAATGCCGCGCTGCAGCGCCGCCAAGGCCAGAATGCGGTAAAGCGCGCCGCTGTCCAGAAAATGCCAGCGCAGTTTGCGCGCCAGTGCGTGCGCCACCGTGCCCTTGCCGGCCGCGGAAGGCCCGTCAATGGCGATCACGGGAGGCGGGAGGCGGGAGGCGGGAGGCGTCAAGACAAAACCCCAATCTTCAACCCCGCCGTCCGAGCCAGGTCGGCGAAGCCGGGAAAAGAGGTGTTCACATTCGCACAGTCGCGGATGGTGATCGGCCCCTGTGCGCGCAACGCCGCCATCGCAAAGCTCATGGCGACGCGATGGTCGCCGCGGCTGTCGACGGCACCTCCCTGCAACGATCCACCCTCAACGCGTGCACCATCGGGCCTGGACTGGACCACAATGCCCAGCGCCTGCAAACCCTCGCACATGCCCTGGATGCGATCGCTTTCCTTGACCCGTAACTCCGCCGCACCCGACAGCTCCGTAACCCCTTCCGCGCAGGCGGCGGCAATGAAAATGGCGGGAAATTCGTCAATGGCCAGGGCGACGAGTTCGTGGCCGATGCTGATTCCCTTCAAACCCCGGCCACGGACCCGGATATCGGCCACCGGCTCGGCGCCGAATTCACGCGGATTCAGCAATTCAATGTCCGCGCCCATTTTGCGCAGCACGGTCAGTACCCCGGTACGAGTCGGGTTCACGCCGACCGCTTCCAGTAGCAATTCGCTGCCCGGCACGATCGCCGCACCGACCATGAAAAAGGCGGCCGAAGAAATATCGGCTGGCACCGGAACCTCGGTGGCGTACAAAACCTGACCGCCGGCCAATGCCGTACGGCCCTCGCGGCTTTCGACCGTAACGCCAAAGGAACGCAGCAGGCGTTCGGTGTGGTCGCGCGAAACACCCGGCTCGCGGACTTCGGTAGAACCTTGGGCGTAAAGCCCGGCCAGCAGAATGCCGGACTTGACCTGGGCACTGGCCACTGGCGAATGCCAGGCGATTCCGCGAAGGCCATCCGGGGGGGAAATCCGTAGCGGGGCGTGACCGTGGTCCGATTCAATCCGCGCCCCCATCTGACTGAGCGGCTCGATGATGCGTTGCATCGGCCGGCGCGACAGCGAGGCATCGCCCACGAGCGTGCTGGGAAACCGTTGGGCGCTCAGAATTCCGGCCAGCAGTCGCATGGATGTTCCGGAATTGCCGAGATCAAGAACGCCTGCAGGTTCGTGCAAGCCCCGCAGACCCGCCCCTCTGACTTTCAGCGCGGCCGGTGCGGTCTGCTCAATACCAACCCCCATCGCCCGAAACGCCTTCAGAGTGCACAGGCAGTCTTCGCTGTTGAGAAACCCACTGATCTCGGTCGTGCCTTCGGCCAAGGCCCCCAGCATGACGGCGCGATGCGAGATGGATTTATCTCCCGGAACCCGGACGGTGCCCGACAGCGCGCCACCCGGTTGTACTGCATAAGTCGTGCAGGATGTCTTGTCCGCCTCCCGCCTCCCGCCTCCCGCCTCCCTATTCATTCAATCTGTTCCAGATACTGCTCGCGGATGGCGCGTGCGCGCTCGAACAGCTGCCGGAGTTCGGTCCAGCGTCCGGCTTTGATCATGGCCAAAACTTCGTTGAGCTCGCCGATCTGCTGTTCGAGCAGGCGTCCCACGCTGGGCGCATTGGAGCGAATGATGTCGTGCCAGGTTTCGGGGCTGGAACTGGCGATGCGGGTAAAGTCGCGAAATCCGCCGCCGGCGTTTGGAAAAATTTCTCCACGCACGTCCAGCCGCGCCAGAAGGTCCACGAAGCTGTAGGCCAGCAGGTGCGGCAGGTGCGACGTCGCGGCAAAGATGGTGTCGTGCTGGGCGGGGTCCATCTCCACCACCCGGGCCCCGCACTCAAGCCACAGGCGAGTAACCATTTCCCTGGCCGCGGATGATTGGCCTGGGTGCGGAGTCAGGACCACACGGTGACCTCTGAACAAATCCGCCGATGCGTTCGCCACGCCGCTCTTTTCGGTTCCGGCAATCGGATGCCCCGCGACGAACCAGGGCGGCGCCCGGCCACCGCACACTGCCGCCACGTCCGCCAGTACCGACTGTTTGGTGCTGCCCACGTCGGTCACAACGGCATTCGCTTTCAGAGCCGGCAAGCAAGACTGCAGTGCCTCGGCGGTATGCAATACCGGTACGGCAAGCACCACCAGATCGGCGTCCGTCACAGCGGCGGCGGCGCTGTCGACCGCCGCATCCACCACCCCCCGCTGCTGGGCCAGGCGGCGCTGAAGGGGGTCCACATCAAAGCCGCTCAGATGTGCCACGGCCTGCGCCTGCCGCAACGCCCTGGCCAGCGAGCCGCCCATCAGACCCAGACCGATAATGGCCAGCCGTTGCACCTTCATGCCTGCACCACTTTTCCGAGGGCTTCGAGCAAGCGCGTATTTTCCGCCGCGGTACCTATCGTTACCCGCAGGAACTCCGGCAATCCATAGGACTTCATCGGCCGCACGATGACACCGCGTTCCAGCAGTCCCTGGTGAATGGTGGCCGCCTCCCGACCAAAGCCGACCGCCAGAAAATTCGCCTGTGACGGCAGCACGGTCAATCCCAGTGCCTGCAATTCTCCGGACAGCCGGGTCTTCTGTTCCTCATTGAGCGCCACCGAGCGGCGTAAAAAATCCTCGTCGTCCAGCGCCACCTCGGCCGCCAGCAATCCCAGACTGTTATTGTTGAACGGTTGCCGTACCCGATTGAACAGATCGGCGACGGCCGGATGGGACAGCCCGTACCCCACGCGCAACGCCGCCAGGCCGTAGACCTTGGAGAAGGTTCGCGTCACCACCAGATTCGGATAACGCTCCAGCCAGGTGCGGGCCTCCGGGCGCAGATCCGGTCTCTGGTAATGCCAATACGCCTCGTCCAGTACGACCAGAGTACGCGGCGGCACTCTTCCGAGAAAAACCTCAAGGTCCGCAGGGTCCAACCAGGTGCCGGTAGGATTATTGGGATTGGCGATGAAAACAACCGCCACCTCATCCCGCAGGCCGCGGGCAAAACCTGGAAGATCGTGACCATACGGCATGGGATCCGTAACCGGCCGTGCGGGTACGACGACGGCCGCGGCGCCCTGGGCCTGTGTGACGATGGGATACACCGCAAAAGCGTGTTCTGAAAACAGTGCGGACCGTCCCGGCCCCAGAAACACCCGCGCGGCGCATTCCAGAATGTCGTTGGAACCGTTGCCCAGCGTGATGCACCGTGGATCGATATCGTGCCGTTTTGCAAGCTTCTGTTTCAGGCGAAACCCGCTGCCGTCCGGATAGCGGGCCAGACCGTTGTTGCACGCCGCCGCCAGCGCGGCCGTCACTTTGGGGCTTACGCCCAGAGGATTTTCATTGGATGCCAGCTTGACCGCATCCGCCACGCCCAGACGC
>JAKEEJ010000114.1 GCA_022616655.1 Nevskiales bacterium
CATCATGCCGCCGCCATCGTGACCGCCACCGAAGGAGAGGCGCGCAACCTGCGCTGCCCGTATCACGGCTGGACCTATTCACTCGAAGGAGAACTGCCGCCAGCAGGATGAGGGCCAATGCCTTGAGGCCGAGGCCGGGTCCCCGGGGGAACAGGGACGGGTCGGAGACGCTGCCGAGCGTCTTCACGGGCCGGTCGTTCCAAAGGCGTCAGGGGCGTGGTTCATGTGACGCGGAACCCGCGGGCCGCTACTCGACGCTCAGAAACTCGCCCTGCTGATCCACCATGTTGAGTACGATGCCGCCCCCGCGCGCCACACAGGTGAGCGGATCGTCGGCGATGATGACCGGCAGTCCGGTTTCTTCGCTGATCAGCTTGTCCAGATCGCGCAACAGCGCGCCGCCGCCGGTCAGCACGATCCCCCGCTCGGCCACGTCGGAACCCAGCTCCGGCGGCGTGCACTCCAGCGCTTTCTTGACCGCCGCCACAATGCCGGCCAGGGGTTCCTGCAGGGCGTCCAGAATTTCGTTCGAATTCATGGTGAAGGTGCGCGGGACTCCCGCGGCCAGGTGGCGGCCGACCACGTCCACCTCCTGCACCTCGTGTCCCGGGAATGCGGTACCGATTTCGATCTTGATCCGCTCGGCGGTGGCCTCGCCGATCAGCATGTTGTATTGACGGCGGACGTAACTGACGATGGCTTCATCGAATTTGTCGCCGCCGATGCGCACGCTTTCGGCATAAACGATGCCGTTGAGCGAAATGACCGCGACCTCCGAAGTTCCGCCGCCCACGTCCAGCACCATCGAGCCGCGCGCCTCGCCGATGGGAATGCCGGCGCCCAGCGCCGCGGCGATCGGTTCTTCGATCACATAGACCTTGCGTGCGCCGGCGTTTTCCACCGACTCGCGGATGGCGCGACGCTCGACCTGCGTGGACCCGTAGGGTACGCACACCACCACGCGCGTGATCGGTTTGCCCATGCGGCCCTTGCGCACCTTGCGGATGAAA
Source organism: Nevskiales bacterium (assembly GCA_022616655.1). Classification (GTDB taxonomy): domain Bacteria; phylum Pseudomonadota; class Gammaproteobacteria; order Nevskiales; family Nevskiaceae; genus JACPFV01. The sequence continues at coordinate 1,011 of JAKEEJ010000114.1, forward strand.
TGTTGCAGCATCTTCTCCGTCACGGTGAAGTCGGCAATCACCCCGTCCCGCAGCGGACGGATCGTGACGATATTGCTGGGGGTGCGGCCGAGCATGCCCTTGGCATCGAGCCCCACGGCCTCGATGTTCTTGCTGCCGCGCGCGTCCATGCGGATGGCGACCACCGAGGGTTCGTTCAGCACGATGCCTTCGTCCCGCACGTAAATCAGCGTGTTGGCGGTGCCCAGATCAATGGAGAGGTCGTTGACAAAAAGGCGGTACACGGCATCAAACATTGCGTTAGGCCCTGTGTAATTCTGTCGCTGGATTTAGAGTCGAGTCGTGGACAGCGGAGGAAGCGCCTGAAAACGCCATGGATTCTGCTGTTTGGCGTCTTTTTTGGCAAGCCGCAGCGTGTTATGTTGCCGGCCGGTTTTCATCTTGAGGCCTTTTTTCATGCCCATTACGGCCGATCAAATCCGCCAGGTGGCGCAACTGGCGCGCCTGGAGCTGGAGTCTGGACGGATCGAAAAATACGCCCACGAACTGTCGAGCATTCTGGAGCTGGCAGACCGCCTGTCCAGAATCGATACCACCCAGGCCCAGGCTCTGGCGCATCCTCTGGACCGGGTACAAGCCCTGCGGCCGGACGCTGTGACCGATCCGGTGGGCGAAGCCGGTCGCGCCACCTTCCAGTCCATCGCGCCGGCCGTTCGGGACGGGCTGTACCTCGTGCCCAAGGTGATTGAATGAAGCAGGGGTCAGGGGTCAGGGGTCAGAGGCCAGAAAAAAGCGCGCGTCTCGTTTCTGGTCCCTGGCCCCTGATCCCTTGTTGAAACATGCACACACTCTCCATTCGCCAGTTGTCCGAGGGCTTGCGCGCCAGAAAATTTTCCGCCCGTGAGCTGACACAGCACTTTCTCAAGCGCATTGAGCAACACGATAAAAAGCTCAACAGCTTCATCACCGTCACCGCTGAGCGGGCACTGACCCAGGCCGATGCCGCGGATGCCCGACTGGCGAAAGGCGAGGGCGGGCCGCTCACCGCCCCACTATTAGGGATTCCGCTGGCGCAGAAAGACATCTTCTGTACGCGGGGGGTGAAGACGTCCTGCGGTTCTAAAATGCTGGATACGTTTGTTGCGCCCTACGACGCCACCGTCGTGCGCCGGCTGCACCGGGACGCCGGTGCCGTGCTGCTGGGCAAGTGCAACATGGACGAGTTCGCCATGGGTTCGTCCAGCGAAACCAGCGGGTACGGCCCGGTGAAAAATCCCTGGGATCTGACGCGCGTTCCCGGCGGTTCTTCGGGCGGCTCGGCGGCGTGCGTCGCCGCCGGCCTTGCGCCAGCCGCGACCGCCACCGACACCGGCGGTTCCGTCCGTCAGCCCGCGGCCCTGACCGGCCTGACCGGCATCAAGCCGACCTACGGCCGGGTGTCGCGTTACGGCATGGTGGCGTTCGCTTCTTCGCTGGACCAGGCCGGCGTCATCGCGCGTTCGGCCGAGGATGCGGCCTGGGTTCTGCAGGTCATGGCGGGCTTTGATCCGCTGGATTCCACCAGCGTGGACCGCCCCGTGGACAACTGGATCGGAAGCCTGGACCGCCCCATCGAAGGGTTGAAGATCGGTCTGCCGAAGGAATATTTCGCCGAGGGTCTGGCCGCCGGCCCACGCCGCTGCATTGAGGCGGCGGTTGCGGAGCTGAAAAAACTCGGCGCTACGGTGCGCGAGATTTCCCTGCCTCATTCGCCGCTGTCGGTGCCGACCTATTACGTGGTGGCTCCGGCCGAGGCTTCGTCCAATCTCGCGCGCTACGACGGTGTGCGCTACGGTCACCGCGCCGCCGACGTGCAAACCCTGGAGGAGCTTTACAAGCGTTCGCGCGGCGAAGGCTTTGGCGCCGAGGTGCAACGCCGCATCATGATGGGAACCTACGTGCTCAGTCACGGCTATTACGACGCCTACTACCTGAAGGCGCAGAAAGTACGAAAACTCATCTACGAGGATTTTCGCCGTGCGTTTGAAACGGTGGACGTGGTGCTCGGCCCGACGGCGACCGATGTCGCCTTCAAGCTCGGAGCCAAGACCGACGACCCCGTGGCGATGTACCTGAACGACATCTACACCATCGCCGCCAACCTCGCGGGCATTCCGGCCCTGAGTCTCCCCTGCGGCTTCGTGGAGGGGTTGCCCGTGGGCCTGCAGTTGATGGGCAATTTCTTCGACGAGGGCCGCCTGCTGAACGTTGCACACCAGTACCAGCGGGTGACGGATTGGCACGCCCGCCTGCCCGGAGCGTTCACATGAGCGTCCCTGCAGGTTGGGAAGCGGTCATCGGACTGGAAGTGCACTGCCAGCTCCTGACCCAAAGCAAAATCTTTTCCGGAGCCGCGACCGCGTACGGCGCCGCGCCGAACACGCAGGCCGACGCGGTAACCCTGGGTCTGCCCGGCGTGCTGCCGGTGCTGAATGCCGCGGCGCTGGAGATGGCGGTGAAGTTCGGTCTGGCCATTGACGCGCAGATTGCGGAACGCTGCGTATTCGCGCGCAAGCATTACTTCTATCCCGATCTGCCCAAGGGCTACCAGATTTCGCAGTACGAGCAGCCCATCGTGTCCAAAGGGCATCTCGACATCGAGGTCGGGGAAAAGGTCCAGCGCATCGGCATCACCCGCGCGCACATGGAGGAGGATGCCGGAAAATCGTTGCACGAAAATTTCTCCGGGCAAACCGGCATCGATTTGAATCGAGCGGGCACGCCATTGATTGAGATTGTGTCGGAGCCCGATCTCCGCAACGCGCAGGAGGCCGTGGCGTACCTGAAGAAACTGCACCAGCTGGTGGTGTACCTGGCCATCTGCGACGGCAACATGCAGGAAGGTTCGTTTCGCTGCGATGCCAACGTCTCGGTGCGCCGGGCAGGCGAAAGCAAATTCGGCACGCGCACCGAAACCAAAAACGTCAACTCGTTTCGCTACGTCGAAAAGGCGATTGAATACGAAATCCAGCGCCAGATCGGGGTGCTGGAGTCCGGCGGTAAAATCGTGCAGGAGACACGGCTGTTCAATCCGGATACCGGCGAGACGCGCGCCATGCGCAGCAAGGAAGAGGCGATGGACTATCGCTACTTTCCGGATCCCGACCTGCTGCCGGTGGTGGTGACAAAAGCGGACGTCGAGCGCATCCGTGCCACCTTGCCGGAACTGCCGGAAGCCCGAAAGGCGCGCTTCGAATCGCAGTACGGCCTGCCGGCCTATGATGCCGGTGTACTGACCGGTGAGCGGGCGCTGGCGGATTACTACGAATCCGTGGTCAAAGCTTCCGGCGCCGATCCCAAGCTCTGTGCCAACTGGGTCAGCACCGACCTGCTGGGCGCGCTGAACAAGCTGGGCAGGGACATGGCCACCTCGCCGGTTTCGGCCGAGGCACTGGCCGGCATGCTCCGGCGCATCGCCGACAAGACTATTTCGGGCAAGATCGCCAAGGAAGTGTTCGAGGCAATGCTGGCCGGCGAAGGCGGAGCCGATGAGATTATTAAGGCCAAAGGTCTGGTGCAGATCACCGACGAGGGCGCCATCCTGCGGGCGATTGACGAGGTGATGGCGAGGAGTCCGGATAACGTGGCCGCGTATCGCGCCGGCAAGGACAAGCTGTTCGGTTTCTTTGTCGGCCAGGTCATGAAGGCCACCCAGGGCAAGGCGAATCCCGAGGCGGTCAACCGTCTGCTCAAACAGAAGCTAACCGCATGAATGAAACCACGGCCCGGCTGTTGATCACCTGCCCGGACCGGCCGGGCATTGTGTCGGCTGTGACCACGTTCCTGTTCCAGCACGGAGCCAACATCACCGAGCTGGACCAGCATTCCACCGATCCCGAAGGCGGGACGTTCTTCATGCGGCTCGAATTTCAGACGCCGCATCTGGATCTTCCAAGAACCGCGCTGGGC
>JAKEEJ010000115.1 GCA_022616655.1 Nevskiales bacterium
CAGCCGTACGGCCGGGTCACGGGCTCGCTGACCGGCTTGCCGGCCAGCGCTTCTGACAGCGCGGTTTTGACGTAGGGTTTTGCCTTGGCGATGTCTGCCGGGTCGGCGCTGGGCACGCTGTCAATGCCGCCCTTGTAGATCAGCGTGCCGTCCGGCGCAATGATGAACAGGTGCGGCGTGGTTTTGGCCTCGTAGCGGCGACCCACGTCTCCGCTGGGATCCAGCAGCACCGCGGTGGGGACGGCGTCGCGCGCGGCCGTCAGCTCGTTGGCTTGCGCGGCACTAACGTGACCCTGTTTTCCGGGAGCGGAGGAAATCACCGACAGCCACACCACGCCCTTGCCGGTCGCTTCTTTCTGCAGCGACTGCAGGTTGCCGCTGCCGTAATGTTTCTCGACAAACGGGCATTTGTGGTTGGTCCACTCCAGCACCACAAACTTGCCCTTGAAGCTGCTGAGCGTGCGGGTTTTGCCGTGGCTGTCGGCCAGACTGAAATCCGGCGCCTTCTCGCCCACCTGTGTCGCGGCACCGACCGTGGCCGTCAGGATCAAGGCCAGTGCCGCACCTCCTGTCTTCATGAAATGCATCGAAGCTCTCCTTATTCAAGGTACCAGTTTGAGCGCGTCCAATACGATGCCGGGCGTCAGGATCTGCGGCAATACCACCGGCTCGCCCGCCGGTGGATAGAGCAGATACAAGGGCACACCGTTCCGGCCGAAACGGGCCAGCAGGACCGTGATGGCCGGGTCGGACCGGGTCCAGTCGGCGGTCAGCCAGACGATCCCTTTTCCCACAAAGGCCCTGCGCACTGCCTCATTCTCCAGCGCCACGGCTTCATTCACCTTGCAGGTAACGCACCAGTCGGCGGTCACGTTGACAAACACCGGCCGGTGCTGAGCCCGCAGATCGGTCAGTCGCGTGTCCGAATAGGGCCCGCTGAGCACCGCAGACGGGGTCGCCGGGATTGCGGCCTGTCTCAGTTCGGGATGTGCCAGCACGCCCAAAGCGGCCAGTACCGCGAGAACGGCAAGCACCCGGCGCACGGGCCCGCGCGCCGCCGGCCGGCACAGCCAGAGCGCAAACCCCAGCAGCACCAGTCCCAGCAGCACCAGCGCAACGCCATTGATACCGGTCTGGCGCCCCAATACCCATAACAGCCAGACCCCCGTGAGGTACAGCGGGAAGGCCATCAGTTGTTTGAAGGTCTCCATCCAGGCGCCGGGCCTGGGCAGGACGCGGCCCAGGCCGGGGAAAAATCCAAGCAGCAGAAACGGCAGCGCCAGACCAAAGCCCAGCGCGGCGAACACCGTCAGCGCCACGACGGCGGGCTGGGACAGGGCAAAGCCCATCGCGGCACCCATGAACGGCACCGTGCAGGGACTGGCCACCACCACCGCCAGCACCCCGGTGAAAAACGAACCGGCATCGCCGTTCCGCTCCGTCAGGGATTGACCCAGGCCCATCAACCGCGTCCCGAGCGGCACCATGCCCGACAGCGACAAACCCAGCGCCACCATCAGATAAACCAGCGCCGCAATGAACACCGGTGATTGCAGCTGGAATCCCCACCCCACCGCCGCGCCGCCCGCGCGCAGTGCAACCAGCACGGCGGCCAGCGCCAGGCAGGACAGAATCACGCCCGCGGCATACACCAGCGCGTGGCGGCGCTGGCCGGCACGCTGGAGCGTGCGACTCTCCAGCAAAGCCACCGCCTTGATGGACAACACCGGGAACACGCAGGGCATCAGGTTGAGAATCAAGCCTCCCAGCAGCGCAAATGCCAGCGCTTGCCAGAAGGCGGGAGGCGTAAACGCGTCGACGGCGGCCACCTCGCCCGGCTCCGCGTGGACGGTATAGGCGCTGATCGCGGGACCGTGCACCACCAGAACGCCTTCGACCCGATCCGGCGCGCGCACGTAATAATCACTGAGCGGCTGGCTGAAACGCGCCCTCTGTGGACCCAGTGCCGTGCGCTGTGTCGTACTGTAATTCACCAGATCAAGGGCATACGGAAAAAACTCCACGCGCCGCGCACCGGCCAGTGCCTGATCGCGGGCGATAACGGCCAGATGCCACTCCCCGTCGTGAATGGCGAACTGTCCGGACAGGGATTGCACTTGCGGCAGGCGCCGGCGCGTATCCTCAAAACGTGCCGCCCAGACCGGATCAGGCGTTGCGGTTCGAGAAACCGGCAGGCTCAAGCTCAGCTCGGCCTGACCGGGAATACAGATGTCGGAACAGGCCAACCACTTGGCCTGTGCCCGCACCGCAACCTGTTTGCCCTCCGCGTCCACGGGAACCTCCAGCGACACCGGATGCAGGGTTTCCTCACCGTACCCGTAATTGACCAGATCGCCCAGACGGTGCGCCTGCGGAAACGGCCATTGCATGTCGCCTGCCGTCCAGCCTGCGGGCAAGGTCCACTGGAGCGTGGTCGGCAGACCGGAATCTCCCGGATTGCGCCAGTACGTGTGCCAGCCCTGGTCCGGCTTCAGGCGCAGCGCCACCTCATTCGTCATTCCGGGCCGCCACGCCGTACGTTCAGCCACCAGCTCGGCCTCCACCGGTCCGTTGCGCACGGGCGCGCTGTGCACCGTGCTTGCACAAAGTGCAAGCACGGCGAGTGCAAAGGTGGTCTTTAGAGCGCGTTGCGAAGGTAAGCAGGGCCGTTCGTGGTGAGCCTGTCGAACCATGAACGGTCGCGGGTCGCCGAGTACCCGCCCGTTCGTCCATTCGACAGGCTCAGGACGAACGGGGAAGCCCTCTGCAATTTTGAAATACGCTCTTGGATTCATTCTGGGTTCAGTCTGGAGAGCGGAATAATGACAGCGGCAAGGAACTCCCATTCCGGCGGAACTCTACCATGCGACCCTTACTTTTCTGCATTGTTCTGACGGCAGTTTCCTCACTCGCCCGGGGAGGCGACACGCTGCGTTGCGGCTCCAGGATCATCAGCACCGGGGCACTGGCCGCGGAAGTTCTCGGCGTATGCGGTGAGCCGCAGTACCGTGACGTCTGGGTGTTTCCGCATTTTTCGTATCCCGGACTCGTACACGACACCGAGGAATGGTATTACAACTTCGGCCCCAATCAGCTGTTGCGCATCCTGCGCCTGCGCAACGGCCGGCTGGTCTCCATCGAATCTGACGGCTATGGGTACTCCCAGTCATCGCCGCTGGAATGCACTCCGGATGGGCGGCTGCAGGGCCAGTCCAAGCTTCGGCTGCTGCGGCTGTGCGGCGAGCCGGTCACGCGCGAATCGCTCAACGTCCTCACACCGCTGCCGCGCCGTCCCGGCGTCGGCCCGCCCGGATTCGCGGGACTGCAGCCGGTCTTCCGTGAGCGGTGGGTCTACAACCTGGGGGCGGATGTCCTGCTGCGCGAGGTGACTCTGGAGAACGGCCGGGTGGTGTCCGTGGACTACGGCGGCCACGGTTTCGACGCGCACCGACCCGCGCCGTATTAAACGACGGCGCGGGCTTTCAGGAAATCCAGCAGAACAGCCACCGACTCTTCCAGCGGGCTGTTGCCGGTGTCAATGACCAGCTCGGGAGATTCCGGCGCCTCGTAGGGTGAATCAATGCCCGTGAAATCCTTGATCTGTCCGGCGCGGGCTTTTTTATACATGCCCTTCGGGTCGCGGCTCTCGCACACATCCAGCGGTGCTTTCACGTACACCTCAAGGAATTCGTCCGGTTTGAACAGCTGGCGTACCGAGGCGCGATCGGCGCGGAACGGCGAAATGAAGGCGGTCAGGACAATCAGGCCGGCGTCCACGAACAGCTTGGCCACTTCCCCGATGCGGCGGATGTTTTCTATGCGATCCTGGACCGAAAAACTCAAGCCCTTGTTTAAGCCCTGACGGATATTGTCGCCGTCGAGCAGATAGCTGTGCTGGCCGGCCTCGAACAACCGGAGTTCCAGCGCGTTGGCCAGCGTGGATTTTCCGGAACCGGACAGACCGGTCAACCAGATCACGCAGGGTTTCTGTTTTTTCTGCTGCGCGCGCTGCTCGCGCGTTACCTGGTGAGCGTGCCACACAAGATTTGTGGCCGGCGCTGGTTTGCTCTGGGACACGGGGACTCCTGGCTCGAAACTAGGGCGGCTATTTTTGCATGCCGCAAGCATCGGAGCGACCTGCAGGCGAAAACGCCCCCATCCCAACCTTCCCCCGCGAGCGGGGGAAGGAGCAGTATCGTCTACAAACACGTGAACGAAAAACCGCTTTAGCAACTTGTTGAAAAACTCCATTCCCATGTCATTTCGAGCGAAGCGAGAAATCCGGCGTTAACCGTCCTGAGCCGCCGGAAGCGACGAAGGATCCAGACCGGATTCCTCTCCGCTATCGCGGCTCGGAATGACAGACCGCGCAGCAGGTTCTGAGATGACTTCAGCGGCCGGCCAGGGGATTCAGCGCATAGTGCCCGACATCCTGTACCGCGCCGGCCTGCACCTCGAACGGCATTTTGATGGCGCTGACCACAAAACGGTGGTTGGCGTTTGCGGCTTCCCGGAACGCGTACACGCCGGCGGGCAACACACCGGTAAACACCCCGGTACGAACCTTGGGATCCGTATTCACCATCAGGGTGTAATCGCGTCGGGTCGCGGGCGTATCCACCCGTTCAAGATGCACCACCCAGGCCGGGTTGCCGGACGATTCCGTTATCTCCACAAACTGGTAGGACAGCGTACCAATCACCACGCCGGAATTTCCGGCCAGCGGTAACGAGTTCGTCGAAGATGAGGAAGGCCCGACAGGGGGGCTGCCAGCACAACTGGCCAGGGTTGCGGCAAGCAACACGTTGCAGATCGGAATGACCTTGAGCGCTTTTATCTTCATGGGTGGCCTCCGTCAGGGTCCCATGAGCGGCTATAGTGGCCCTCTCCCCTGTAAAACACAAGATGTAGTGGCAGGGCCGCTGTCGGGAATTTCTGCTCGGGTCGGGCAGGCCGGCGCCCGGAATCATCCTATCGGCGGACGAAACTGACGGGGTCCTGGGGTAGAATTCGCTTCCACCGCGGCCGCCGGTTGTTTCAGCGGGCCGGCAGCCTGTAACCAGAAAACCAAAAGGGGGATGCAAAAAAATGTCCAGCGCTTACGAAGCGGTTTACGCCCGTTCGCTGAAGGAACCGGAGCGCTTCTGGGCTGATGCCGCCGAGGCGCTGCACTGGGACCGCCGCTGGGACCGGGTTTTTGACGATTCGCGCAAGCCCTACTACCGCTGGTTCGTGGGCGGCACGCTCAACACCTGCTACAACGCACTGGACCTGCATATCGAGCGTGGGCGTGGCAAGCAACCGGCCCTGATCTACGACAGCCCGGTCACCGGCACCGTCCGGGCCTACACCTACCGGGAACTTCGGGACGAAGTCGCGCAGTTTGCCGGCGCGCTCCGGAACCTGGGCGTCGAAAAGGGCGATCGTGTGCTCATCTACATGCCGATGGTTCCCGAGGCGGCGATCGCAATGCTGGCCTGTGCGCGCCTCGGCGCCGTGCACTCGGTCGTTTTCGGTGGCTTCGCGCCCAAGGAAACGGCCTCGCGCATTGACGACGCCAGACCCAAGCTGATTCTCTCCGCTTCCTGCGGCATCGAAGTCAACCGGGTGATTCCGTACAAGCCGCTGCTGGACCAGGCGATTGAACTGGCCCGGCACAAACCGGACCGCTGCGTCATCCTGCAGCGACCCCAGCAAAAAGCCCCGCTGATCCGCGGACGGGACCTCGACTGGCAGGACGTCCAGGCGGGCGCTGCGCCCGTGGACTGTGTACCGGTCGCCGCCACCGACCCCCTGTACATCCTCTACACCTCCGGCACCACGGGAATACCGAAGGGCGTGGTCCGCGACAACGGCGGCCACGCCGTCGCCAGCCATTGGAGCATGGAAAACATCTACGGCATCGGCGCGGGCGAAATCATGTGGACGGCCTCCGACATCGGCTGGCAGGTCGGCCACTCGTACATCGTGTACGCCCCGCTGCTCAAGGGCGCCACCAGCCTTCTCTACGAAGGCAAACCGATCGGCACGCCCGACGCGGGCGCGTTCTGGCGCGTCATCTCCCAGCACCGGGTCAATGTTTTTTTCACCGCACCCACCGCGTTCCGGGCCATCAAAAAAGAAGACCCGCGGGGAGAACACATCGGCCGGTACGACCTGTCGCGATTCCGCGCCCTGTTTCTCGCCGGCGAGCGCTCCGACCCGGACACCCTGCAATGGGCCCAGACGCGCCTCGGCGTTCCGGTCATTGACCATTACTGGCAGACCGAAACCGGCTGGCCGGTTCTCGCGAACTGTGTCGGACTGGGCCTGCTGCCCATCAAACCGGGTTCGCCGGCCAAACCCATGCCGGGCTGGGACCTGCACATCCTCGACGAGAACGGACACGAATCCCCGCGGGGCCAGATCGGCAACATCGTGGCCAGATTGCCGATGCCGCCGGGCGCGCTGACCACCCTCTGGAACAACGACAGCGGATTCGAAAAATCCTACCTGTCGCACTATCCCGGCTACTACCTGGCGGGCGATGCCGGGTACCAGGACGAGGACGGCTACTTCTACGTCATGAGCCGCATTGACGACATCATCAACGTCGCGGGCCACCGGCTCTCGACCGGCGGGATGGAAGAAGTGCTGGCTGGGCACCCCGACGTGGCCGAATGCGCCGTGGTCGGCGTGGCCGACGAAGTGAAAGGCGCGATTCCGGTCGGCTTCGTCGTCACCAAGGCCGGCGTGACGCGGGGTGCGGCGGACATCGTCCCCGAACTCGTGGAACGCGTCCGGCAGACCATCGGCCCGGTCGCCGCGTTCAAAACCGCGGTGGTTATCAAGCGCCTGCCCAAGACCCGCTCCGGAAAAATCCTGCGCGGCACCATGAAAAAAATCGCCGACGGAACGGAGTTTGCGGTTCCCGCGACCATTGACGATCCGGCCATCCTGGACGAAATCGCCGAAGCGCTCAAAACCATCGGCTATCCAAAAAATCGTTAGGGCCTGTCTCCAGCCCGTCTCTTACAGCTGTCATGCCTGCCTGCGCGGACTCATCAACGGCCCGGTGATGACGACAGCATCGGCCCCGGCGGCGACATCCCCAGCACCGGCGGCCCTGACGAAATCCAGGCCCTGGATGGCGACGACGGCGTGGACGCCCAGGGCGGAGACGACCTCGCCTATGGCGGACCCGGCGGCGACAGCCTGAGCGGCGGCGAGGGCAACGACATCCTCCACGGCGAGGCCCAGAACGACCGCCTCTATGGACA
>JAKEEJ010000116.1 GCA_022616655.1 Nevskiales bacterium
GCACCGGGGTCGCCTACGGCAGCGCCCGGGCCGCGGTGGAAAGTCTCAAGGCCGGCGCCTTCGATTTCGTTTCCAAGCCCGTCAACCTGGATGTGTTACGCAAGCTGGTGGACGCGGCGCTCAAACCCGCGCCCGCGGCGGGACGCAGCGCATCGGAAGAAGTGCTGCAGGGCACATCGCCCGGCATGGGGGCCCTGCGGACCCTGGTGGAGCGTGTGGCCCTCAGCCAGGCGCCGGTGCACATCGCCGGCGAATCCGGCAGCGGCAAGGAACGCGTGGCGCGTCTGATTCACGCCAGCGGCCCGCGCGCCGCAGGTCCGTTCGTACCGGTCAACTGCGGTGCCATCCCCAACGAACTGATGGAAAGCGAATTCTTCGGCCACCGCAAAGGCAGTTTCACCGGCGCTCTGCGTGACAAGGAGGGACTGTTCCAGGCCGCCGAGAACGGCACTCTGTTCCTCGACGAAGTGGCCGATCTGCCCTTGCACATGCAGGTCAAGCTGCTGCGCGCCGTACAGGAGCGCTCCGTGCGACCCGTGGGGACTGAGCAGGAGGTACCGGTCAATGTACGCCTCATCTCCGCCACCCACCGTGACCTGTCGGCACTGACGGCGGCCGGTACGTTCCGCCAGGATTTGTACTACCGTCTGAATGTCATCGAGGTGCGAGTACCGGCGCTGCGCGAGCGGCGCGAGGATATCCCGCAACTGGTCACCGATATCCTCGCGCGGCTGGCGCGGGAGAACCGGCTGCCCAAACCACCGGTACTGGAACCGGCCGCGCTGCGGCGCCTGCTGGACTACGATTTTCCAGGAAACGTACGCGAGCTGGAGAACGTCCTGGAGCGCGCCGTCACCCTGTCCGGCGACGCAGGACCCATCGGCGCGGACGGCCTGATTCTGCGCGGCCTGCCCGGCGCAGCATCCGCAGTGCCTCCCCTGTCGGTCGCCGCGGGCAACACCCCCCTGGAACAGCACGTGGAAGAAGTCGAGAAGCGCGCCATCCGCGACGCCCTGGACAAAACGCGCGGCAACAAAACCAAAGCCGCGTCATTGCTGGGCATGACGTTCCGGCAGCTTCGTTACCGGGTTAAAAAGCTCAAAATCGAGTGACGCGCCGGTCCGTCGGGCGCGCCGTCTGACGACACCGTTCAGGCGTGCGCTGACAGTGGGGTGCCGGCCACCGTCAGACGGTAAATCAGCGTCTCGGTGAATACCTTGTAGAAACGCAGCTGGGTATCCTGCGACAGCCGGTCCATGAGCGTGGCGCTGGCTTTCAACACCAGCACCGGCGAGGCCGCCACCACCGTCGCCGTGCGCCGGGATGCGGTCAGAAATGCCATCTCGCCGAAACAGTCGCCCTTTTCCAGCACGCGCAGCACCTTGCCGGCCTTGCGTACCTCCGCGCTGCCCTGCGCCAGAATGTAGAAAGCGCGATCCATCTCGCCCTCCTGGACGAGGGTCTGGCCGGCCTGAAACGTCAGCAGCGCGCCGGCGCCAATGATCTCGTCAATTTCGCCGTCGGCGAACCCGTCAAAGAAATGCAACCGGCGCATCGCATCGCGGCGTTCACGCCGCGCCAGGTGCGTGTCCGTCTGGCGCAGCTTGTCGGACAGACGCATCAGGTCCGTCGCCAGTTCCTGCCCGCTCGAGTAACGCTCGGCGGGATTCTTGAGCAACAGCCGTTCGACGATCTCCACCGCCGGTGGCGGCAGATCCGAACGCCGCGTGCTCAGGCGCGGTGCCGGCGTGTCCGTGATGGCCCGAAACAACGCGGGCACCTCCGTCAAGGTGAAGGGAGGCTCACCCACCAGCAGATGGAACATCACGGCGCCAAGTGCATAAAGGTCGCTGGCGGGACCCAGGGGTTCCGCGCGTACCTGTTCCGGCGACATGTACATCGGCGACCCCACGACCTCCCGGACCCCGTCCGTCTGGGCATGGATCTCGGCGATGGAGAAATCCATGACCTTGGGCACCCCCTCCCGGTTCAGCATGATGTTGCTCGGTTTGATGTCCCGGTGCAGAACACCTTTGCCGTGTGCGTAATCCAGGGCCTTGGCGCAGGCGAAGACGATCTCGACCACCCGTTCCACCGGCGCGCGCGGACCGCTTTTGTGACAGAGCGGCAGCAGGGTATCGCCGTCGATGTACTCCATGACGATGTAGTTGAATGAACTTTCGGTACCGGCGTCGTAGAGCGCGACAATGTGGGGGTGCAGCAGGCGACCGGCGGCACGCGCCTCCTTGAAAAAGGCGGCGTGCACCTGTTCCGCGGGACCCTCTATCGCCAGGGCCGGGACCTGCTGCGCGATCTTGATCGCGATGTCGCGCTGTACAAACGGGTCGAACCCCTTGTACACCACGCCGCTGGACCCGCGGCCCAGCTCACCGTGCAGCCGGTATTTGCCGATCACTTTCGGCACGGCAGCGGCGCCCGTCTCCGTGCGAGACCGGGGATGGGTAGCAGAAGTGTCCAGTATCACGGACGGCAGCATAGCCCGAATCCGGCGGCGTACATACCTTCGTTTTGCAGCTCTTATAATCGCGACTTGCCTGCCCGCCGCAGGCCGGTTCACGGGAGTCCCGCTTGTCCACGATTCGTTACACGGTACGGCCGGCCGATGTCCGTGCTCATCTGTTTGCCGTGACCTGCGCCGTGGACACACCGGATCCGCAGGGTCAGGTGTTCCGCCTGCCGTCCTGGATTCGCGGCAGCTACCGGGTGCGTGACTTCGCGAAACATGTGGTGCGGGTATCGGCGCAGACTGGCGAACGGTCCCTGGCCGTCGAACGGCTGGACAAACGGACGCTGCGCTGTGCTCCGGCGGCCGGCCCGCTCACGCTGGAATGCCTCGTGTACGCCCATGATCCTTCGGTGCGCAAAGCCTGGCTCGACGCGCGCCGCGGCTTCTTCAACGGCAGCTCTCTGTTTTACGGCCCGCAGGGCTTCGAACACGCCCCGGTTGAAGTAACGGTGCACCGGCCGCCCGGTCCGGACGGCGCCGCCTGGCGCGTGGCCACGACCATGACGCCGATTGCGGTGGACGCCCAGGGCTTTGGCCGCTACGCCGCCGCCGACTACGAAGAAGCCCTGGACCACCCTTTCGAATTCGGGGAATTCGAGCGCCTGGATTTTTCAGTGGATGGGATTCCGCACGCCCTGGTGCTCTCCGGCCGCTGCGAACCGGACCGGGAGCGGCTGGTACGCGACGTGACGAAGATCTGCCACGTGCAGCGTGAACTGTTCGGCCAGGAACCGACGCTGGACCGCTATCTGTTTCTGATCCGGGTCGCCGGCAGCGGTTACGGCGGGCTGGAACACCGTGCCTCGTCGGCCCTGATCTGCACGCGCCACGATCTGCCGCGTCCGGGCCAGAACCTGCCTGCCGGACAGGCAGGCGGGCTCGGCCGCGAATACCGCGGCTTTCTGGGCCTGGTCAGCCACGAGTATTTTCACCTGTGGAACGTCAAGCGCATTGGCGCCGAACGTTTCGCTGCCTCCGATCTGGCCGCCGAGGCGTACACCCGCGACCTCTGGCATTACGAAGGCATCACCTCGTACTACGACGACCTCAGCCTGTTGCGGGCCGGGGTGCTCGACGCGGCCGGCTACCTGGACGTGCTCGCGGAAACCGCCACACGCCTGCAGCGCACGCCGGGCCGGCTCGTCCACAGTCTGGCCGAAGCCAGTTTCGAGACCTGGCTCAAGTACTACCGGCCGGACGAGAATACCCCCAACGCCACGGTCAGCTACTACGTCAAAGGCGCGCTGGTCGCGCTGTGTCTGGACCTGCACCTGCGTCTGCGCAGCACCGTTTCGCTGGACGACGTGATGCGCGAGCTGTGGCGACGCCATGGAAACGCCGACAGACACGAACCGGTGGCCGTCCCGGAAGGAGGGTTGGAGACGCTCGCGCAGGACGTCTCCGGCCTGAACCTCAAACCCCAGTTCGACGCCTGGCTGCGTTCCACTGCCGAACTGCCATTGGCGGAACTGCTGACGGAGTTCGGCGTGACGGCGACCCTGCGTCCCGCGCTTGGCGACGCCGATCCCGGTGGCCGGACGAACGGCAAGCCCGCGGGTGCCAGCCTGGGTCTCCGGCTCCGGAACGGCGATACCACGATTGCCCACGTGATCGCCGGCGGTGCCGCGCAGCGCGCGGGACTGTCCGGCGGTGACCAACTGGTTGCGCTGGACGGTTTCCGGCTTGCGGCATCGCAGTGGCCACAGCGGCTCATGACCCTGACGCCGGG
This sequence comes from Nevskiales bacterium, assembly GCA_022616655.1. GTDB lineage: Bacteria > Pseudomonadota > Gammaproteobacteria > Nevskiales > Nevskiaceae > JACPFV01. The sequence continues at coordinate 4,257 of JAKEEJ010000116.1, forward strand.
CCGCGATTATCACCTTCATTACTTCCGGGACGACGAGCTGCTGTGCGCCACGCTCACGGCCGATCCCCTGCCCCTGGACACCTGGACGCTGACGCTCGCCGACGCGAGCGGCGAATGTCTGGCCCGTCGCAGCGCCTGGCTGGGCCTCTGAACCATGATTGAAGCTCTGGTGAAAATGGCGCTGGCCTATCTGATGGGAACCTGCCTGGGCGGCTTTATCGTGGGCGCCTTGCGTGGCCGCGTGGATTTGCGCCGGCAGGGCAGCGGCAACGTGGGCGCCACCAACGCGCTGCGCACCCAGGGCGCAGGATTTGCGCTCGCCGTACTGCTGATTGATTTCGGCAAGGGCGCACTGGCGGTGACGCTGCTGCCACTGCTGCCCTGGCCGGGACCGGGAGGCCTGCCGGTGGGCCGCGCGATCCTGCCCTACGCCTGCGGCATGGCCGTGACGCTCGGGCATGTTTATCCCGTGTGGTTCGGATTCCGCGGCGGCAAGGGGGTCGCCACCCTGACCGGCGTGTACGCCCTGCTGCTGCCGATGGCGCTGCCGTGGATGGTGCTGAGCTTTGCGCTGGTGTTGATCCTGACCGGCTATGTCAGCCTCGGCACCGTGACCGGTGCCGTTACCGCGCTGTTGTACGTCACCTGCTTCCACGCACAAGGCCTGTTCAGCGTACCCGGCCTGTTCACGCTGATCATGACCGGGCTGGTGTTCTGCACCCATCGGGGCAACCTGTGGAACGTGTGGAAGGGCACCGAAAACCGCTTTGAACGCGTCCTGTTTCTCCAGCGCATACGGTCCCGGCGATGGCCCGGACGTTGAGCGCCGATTCCCTGTACCCGCTGGTGCGGACACTGGCGGACGGCCGCTGGCATTCGGGCGCCCGACTGGCGCGCACCAGCCGCCTCACCCGTGCGGCCATTGCCAAGCGCCTGCGCAAACTCAAGGACTGGGGGCTCGAACTGGAAACCCGGAGCGGCGTCGGGTACCGTCTGAGCCAGGCCCTGGAACTGCTGGAGGCCGGGCGGATCCTGAAACATCTGTCCGCTGGCCTGCGCAAGCGTCTGTCCATCATCGTCAAATCCAGCCTGGGCTCCACCAACGAGCAGTTATTGAGGGCGGACTCCGTGCACGACCCGCAGGCCTTGCTGGCCGAACACCAGACCGAGGGACGCGGCCGCCGGGGTCGCCGGTGGTACTCGCCTTTCGGCACCAACCTGTACCTGTCGCTGGCCTGGTCCTTCCCACAGTGGCCGGCGACCCTGACGACGCTGCCTCTGGCCGTCGGGGTGGCCAGCGTGAACGCCCTGCGGGATTGCGGTCTCCGCGAAGTGCCGGGTCTCAAGTGGCCCAACGATCTGGTGGCCCGCGGTCGCAAACTGGGCGGCATTCTGATTGAACACCGTGGCGAAGCCGGCGGCGCCTGCCGGGTGGTCATCGGTCTTGGACTCAACGTCACCATGCGCCGCAATTCCACGACGATTGGCCAGCCCTGGATCGGCCTCTGCGAATTGGACGCCTCGCTGTCAGAGTCGCGCAACCTGCTCGCCGCGAAAATTCTGGAACA
>JAKEEJ010000117.1 GCA_022616655.1 Nevskiales bacterium
GCCCGCCTCCCGCTTCTCGCCTGCCGTATTCACTCGCCAATCTCGGCCAGTTGTTCGGCCTGTCGCTCCGTCTGCAGCGGGCCGATGACCGGATCGAGATCGCCTTCCATCACCCGTAGCAACTGGTAAATCGTCAGATTGATGCGGTGATCCGTCAGACGCCCCTGCGGAAAATTGTAGGTGCGGATGCGTTCGGAGCGGTCGCCCGTACCCACCTGCTGTTTGCGGGTGGCGGCGCGCGCCTGCGCCTGTTTGCTGCGCTCGGCGTCCAACAGGCGGGCCTGCAGCAACGCCATCGCGCGCGCCCGATTTTTATGCTGGGAGCGTTCATCCTGACACTCGACCACGATGCCGCTCGGCAGGTGCGTGATGCGGATGGCCGATTCGGTTTTGTTGACGTGCTGACCGCCGGCACCGCTGGCACGGTAGGTGTCTACCTTCAGCTCGGCGGGATGGATGGGCGCGGCCTGCGCTTCTTCGATTTCCGGCAGTACCGCAACCGTGGCCGTGGAGGTATGGATGCGACCCTGTGCCTCGGTCTCCGGCACACGCTGCACCCGGTGCGCGCCCGATTCGAACTTGAGGCGTGAGTAGACGCCGGCACCGGCAATGCGGGAGATGATTTCCTTGTAGCCGCCATGCTCGCCACGATTCTCGGACAGAATCTCCACCGTCCAGCCGCGCGCTTCGGCGTAGCGTGCGTACATGCGATGCAGGTCGCCGGCAAAGATCGCCGCTTCGTCGCCGCCGGCCGCCGCGCGGATTTCCAGAAACACATTGTTGTGATCGAACGGATCGACGGGAATGAGACGGGCGCGCAGCCGTTCCGCCAGCGCGGTGCGCCGCTGCGTGGCAGCCGGCAGCTCGGTTGCGGCCAGCCCGCGCATTTCACGGTCCGGGTCGGATTGCAGGTGTTCCAGGTGCTCGATTTCACGGCACACCGCCCGGTACTCGGCGTAGGTCTCTGCCAGCGGACCCAGCTGGGCGTATTCCTGGGACAGGCGGCGGAACGTCTCCTGATCCGCGATCACCGAAGGTTCTGACAGTTCGCGCTCGATTTCGGACCGGCGTCCGGCCAGGTGTTCAAGCTTGTTGAGAAGGGAGGGTTTCATCGTGAGGCGGGAGGCGGGAGACGGGGGGCGGGGGGCAGGGAAAAATGCGGAACCTCTGCGTTCCGACCCCTGACTCCCGAACCCTGACCCCTAATTTTCGTCCGGCAGATCAAACAGCTTGCGGACACTGCTGAGCAGCAGCGCCTGTTCGACGGCATCGGCTTTGCGCAGGGCCGCGGAGGGCGCGTGCAGCAATTTATGCGACAGGGTATCGGCGACAAAGGTCAGAACCTCATCGGGAGATCGGCCGGCGGCCAGCCGGCGGCGCGCCTTGTCCAGAACGGCGTCGCGCTGTTCGCGCGCCAGGCGGTGCAGATCGCGGATGGTGCCGGCCGCGTCACGCGTGTCCAGCCAGCGGCCAAATTCGGCGGCGTATTCCTCCACCAGTGCCTCGGCCTGCCGCGCGGCCTGTTCGCGCCGCTTCAGATTGTCGGCCGCCACGGTGCGCAGATCGTCCACGGTATAAAGGTAGACGTCCTCCAGTTCGGCCACGCGCGGGTCAATGTTGCGCGGTACCGCCAGATCAATCATGCAGACCGGCTTGCGGCGGCGGCGTGCGAGCGCACGTTCCACGGCGGCACCGTCCAGCAACCGCGCGCGGGCGCCCGCACTGGTTACCACCAGGTCGGCATCGGCCAGGTGAAGCGGCACATCTTCCAGCGTGATGGCGTAACCCGTCACGCGGCGCGCCAGGCGCTGCGCCCGTTCCAGCGTGCGGTTGGCCACAATGATGCGGTTCACGCCCTGTGTCCGCAGGTGACGCACCAGCAGCTCGGCAATGTGACCGGCGCCGACCATCAGCACGGTCTGCTGCGAAAAATCGGAGAAGATATGGCGTGCCAGCTGCATTGCCGCGTACGCCACGGAAACCGGATGAACCCCCACTTCGGTGCTCGAACGGACCTGCTTGGCGACCGCGAAAGCGTGCTGGTACAGCCGGTTCAGCACCGGACCGAGACTGTGCACGGTACCGGCCAGCGTGTAACTGCCCTTGATCTGGCCGAGGATCTGCGGCTCGCCCACAATCATCGAATCCAGGCCGGAGGCGACGCGCAGGTGATGCAGCACGCTGCCCTGATCGCGGTGCAGGTAGACATATTCTTCAATGACGCCTTCCGGCAGGCCGCGCTCGCGCCGCCACCATTCGAGCAGCGCGCGTTCGTCCGGCGCATCGGTCACCGCCAGGATTTCAGTGCGGTTGCAGGTGGACAGGATCGCGGACTCGTGAACCCCGGGCAGTCCACCCAACCGGGCCAGGGCCTCCGGTATTTCGGTCTCGGCAAACGCCACCCGTTCGCGCACCGCCAGCGGCGCGCGATGGTGGCTGAGGCCGAGGGTCACTAATGACATGGCGGAATTGTCCGGCACCCGTCTGGTTCTGCACAAGTTTTTACGGCCGTTCTGTGGCCGTTTCCAGGGGCCCCCGTGAGGGAATTACAGGGAATTACGCTATAGTGGGATTGTCTAAATTTTGCTCTATCCAGGTCTTGCGGAACGTGCCCAGTTTCTTCCCCACTCCCCTGTTTCGGTGCCTGGCCGTCGTCGGACTCTGGGTGTGTACCCTGACGGCGGCCGGGGCCAAAGACCCGGTCTTCAACTCGCCCCAGGCCGCCGCCCAGTACCACGTCATGACCGGCCAGCTGGCCGCCCTGCGCGAGCAACCGGAACTGGCCGCCGAACAATTTCTGAAAGCACTGGACTACGCACCCGCCGCAGACCTGGCGATGCGTGCCACCGCCCTGGCGCTGGCCGCCCAGAACGAAATCCTGGCACTTCAGGCCGCGCGCCGCTGGCAGGCACTGGATGAAAGCGACGGCGCCGCCCGTGAAGCACTGGCGCGCCTGGCACTGCGCACCGGCGAACGCGGCGAAGCGCAGGCCCAGTGCGAAGCCCTCGTCCGTGGTCATGCCGGTGGGCCGGAAGAAGGCTTCCGACAGGTGGCCCTGCTGTTGTCCCAGGAAAATGACCGGAGCGAAGACGCCCTGACGATCATGGGGAACCTGCAGCGTCAGTGGCCGAACCTGCCGGGTGCGCTTTACGCGCAGGGCCTGCTGGCCCTGCGCTTCAGCCGGCTGGATCTGGCTGAGCAGGCTACACGGGAAGCCCTGCGACTCGCACCCGCTGCGCGTGACAGCGCGCTTCTGCTGGCCGCCGTACTGGTCAAAAAGGGTGACATTGCCGCCGCGGACAGCGTTCTGGCCGGCCTGATCGAGGACAGCGACAACCCGGCCGAACTGCATCTGGGCTATGCGCGCCTGCTGCTCGACGCCGACCGCCTGGAAGACGCGCGGGTGCAACTGGAGGCGGCACTGGCTGAAAAACCCGATTATTTGGAGGCTCGCTATTCGCTGGGACTGCTGGCCCTGCGGAGAGAGGACCTGGAGGCGGCCGAATCGCAGTTTCACGCCCTGCTGACCTCCGACGTGCTGCGGCAAACCGCTGCTTACTATCTGGGGCGCATCGAAGAGATCCGCCAGCGCCCGGCCCAAGCCCTGGCGTGGTACGCACAGATCACCGATGGAGAGCTGGCCATTGACGCGCTGATCCGTCGCAGCGCGATGCTGGGCCAACTGGGTCGCCTGGACGAAGGCCGCCGCCTGTTGACGGAGCTGCGCCAAGAACGGCCCGAGTTTTCCGTTCGGTTCTACCTGGCAGAGGGCGAACTGCTGCTGAACGCCGACGCCGGCGAACAGGCGCTCGCCCTCTATCAGCAGGCCCTCGATGTGCTGCCCGGCCATGCCGACCTGCTCTACGGCCGCTCGCTGGCGTACGAACGCCTGAAGAAGCTGAGCCAGGCGGAAGCCGATCTGCGCCGGATCCTCAAAACGAATCCCGACGATGCGCGCGCGATGAACGCTCTCGGCTACATGCTCACCGTACACAGTTCGCGGCTGGACGAAGCCCACCGGTTGATCGCGCGCGCCCTGGAGCTTTCGCCCGACGACGCCGCGGTGATTGACAGCATGGGCTGGGTGGAATTTCGTCGCGGCGAATTGAAGAAAGCACACCGGCTGCTGGAAAAAGCCTTCAACAAGGAAAAAGACCCCGAAATCGCCGCCCACTTCGGGGAGGTGTTATGGAGGCTGGGCGAGAAAGACCGGGCGCGCGCCGTCTGGGACGCGGCGCTCGTACACGATCCGGAGCATCCGGTTCTGAAGGAGACGGTGGAGCGACTGTCCAAGTGAGGCCGGTCGTATTCGCCTGCGTCTCACGTCTCACGTCTCACGTCTCGCTGATGATCATCGCGAACACCCTGGTGCTCGCGGGCTGCGCGACCCATCCCCGGTCTCCGGAAGCGCCGCACCCTGCCTGGGAGACACGCCGCACCCAGTTGGCGCAGATCCACCGGTTCACGGTGCAGGCCCGGGTGTCTTCGGGCCGCCTGGGATTCAACGGCACCTTGCACTGGCGCCAGCGCCCCGACGATTTCGAGATTCGCGTGTCAGGCCCCCTGGGCACCGGCGCCGTCAACATTGCCGGGAATGACGCCGAGGTCGAAATCCGCACGACAAAGGATCACTACCGCGCCACCGATCCCGAGCGCTTTCTGAGCGAGCAACTGGGGTACACCTTCCCGGTCACGCATCTGCGCTGGTGGGTGTTGGGCCTGCCGGCACCCGCCCACGAGGCTCTACTTGCGTTCGACGAACAGGGGCGTCTGCGGGCACTTCGGCAAAGCGGCTGGACCGTAGACGTCAATGAATACCAGAACGTCGGAGCGTGGCAATTGCCACGGAAAATCACGCTGGCAAACGAGGCACTGACCATTAAGGTCGTGGTGGACGGCTGGACCGACCTGCCGGTCCTTCAATGAGCCGTCGCGCTCGACCGGCGGCGGCCCGTGCCTGGCCCGCGCCCGCCAAACTTAATCTGTTTCTGCACGTTACCGGCCGCCGGGCGGACGGGTATCACCTGTTGCAAACGGTGTTCCAATTCCTGGACCGCGGCGACGATCTGTTTTTTGCCGTGCGCGACGACGGGCGCGTCCGGCGACTCGGGAGCACCGCCGGGATCGCCGAAACGGAGGATCTGACCGTGCGCGCCGCACAAGCCCTCAGGGCATTCGTCGGCGACAGCCCGGGCTGCGACATCCGGGTGCACAAACGCATTCCCCTGGGCAGCGGGCTGGGCGGCGGCAGCAGCGACGCGGCCACGACTCTGGTGGCACTCAATCGCTTGTGGAACCTTGGACTTTCCGAAGACACGCTCGCCGGAATCGGCCTGACTCTGGGTGCGGACGTTCCCGTGTTCGTGCGGGGCTTTGCCGCCTGGGCGGAAGGCATCGGCGAACGGCTGACACCGGTGACACTGCCCGAACCCTGGTATCTGGTGGTTACCCCCCTCTGCGCCGTCAGCAGCCGTGAGATCTACCAGGCTCCCGAACTGCCGAGGAGTACTCCGCGGATTGAATGGCGGGATTTTCAGACCGGGAGTGGACACAATGATCTGCTGTCGCCGGTACGCGCACGGTATCCCGAGGTGGGCCAGGCGCTGGAGCGGCTCGCCCCCTACGGAAACGCGCGCCTGAGTGGCAGCGGGGCGTCCGTGTTCGTGGATTTCCACGACCGTGCGGCGGCGGCGGCGGCCCGCCGCCAGCTTCCGCCGGATTGGCGTTCGTTCGTGGCCCGCGGCCGTAACCGTTCGCCCCTGCAGGTGGCGCTGGAACAATCCGGCAAGCGATAATCGGCCCCGGGATTTGTATCGCGGCGGCGGCCGCGACAACCGCCCCTCTCCCGCAAGCGGGAGAGGGGCGGGCCAATCGCGGAACGATTGGCGGGGTGAGGGCCGCTTGTGAGATCGTTGGGGCGTCGCCAAGTGGTAAGGCAGCGGGTTTTGATCCCGCCATTCGGTGGTTCGAATCCATCCGCCCCAGCCAACTTTGTTTTGCCAAAGGGCAAAACAAAGTTGCCCCGGCGAAAACCGGGGTCCAGTGATTTTGTCTTGTGTTAGACCGCGACAAAACGCTGGATGCCGGCTTTCGCCGGTTTGACGATGGGAACGGCAGTACTCCTGGAGATGAGATGTCTGACCACTCGCTGATGCTGTTCACCGGCAACGCCACCCGGGCACTGGCTCAGGACATCGCCAATTACCTCAAGCTGCCGCTGGGCCAGGCGGCGGTCAGCCCGTTTTCCGACGGCGAAGTGCAGGTGGAGATTCTGGAAAACGTCCGCGGTCGCGACGTGTTCGTGATTCAGTCCACCTGCGCACCGACCAACGACCACGTGATGGAACTGCTCATGATCCTGGACGCGCTCAAGCGCGCCTCGGCCACGCGCATCACGGCGGTGATTCCGTACTTCGGGTACGCCCGGCAGGACCGGCGACCGCGCTCGACCCGCGTTCCAATCTCCGCAAAAGTCGTCGCGGACATGATCGGCGAATGCGGGGCCAACCGCGTGCTGACCATGGACCTGCACGCCGACCAGATCCAGGGATTTTTCGACATTCCCGTGGACAACGTCTATTCCTCCCCCGTGCTGCTCGGTGACATCTGGCGGCAGAAATACAAGGACCTGATTGTGGTCTCGCCGGACGTGGGCGGCGTGGTGCGTGCCCGCGCGATTGCCCGGCGCCTCGACGACGCCGATCTGGCCATCATTGACAAGCGCCGCCCGCGTCCGAACGAATCGCAGGTCATGAACATCATCGGTGAAGTAAAAGGCAGAACCTGCGTGCTGGTGGACGACCTGGTGGACACGGCGGGGACCCTGGCCAAGGCCGCGGGAGCCCTCAAACAGGAGGGGGCCGCCAGAGTGGTGGCGTACGTCACTCATCCGGTACTGTCCGGACCCGCCGTCAAGAACATCAACGATTCGGTACTGGACGAACTGGTGGTTACCGATACCATTCCCCTGCGTCCGGAAGCCGCCGCCTGTCCCAAGATCCGCCAGCTCAAAATCGCCGGCCTGCTGGCGGAAACCATACGCCTGATTTCCGCAGAGGAATCGGTCAGTTCACTGTATGTAGACTGAAAAATCCTCTGGCGCAAAGAACGCGAAGGACCCCAGGGCGTGTTATGCCGTTCGCAGCTCTTTGCGCGAAACCGGCCTATTTTCTGTAGAATGCGCCGCCCCTGCCCCGTCGCCGGGCAACGGGCCTATGTTTTTAGTGGAGTTTTTCATGAAAGAAGCCTTCGTCGTCAACGCCGAAGTCCGCGCCGATCAGGGCAAGGGCGCGAGCCGCCGCCTGCGTCGCGCGGGCAAAGTACCCGCCGTCATTTATGGGGGAAAGAGTGAGCCTCAGGCTCTGGCGCTCAGCCATCACGAGATGGCCCGGCATCTTGAGACCGAAGCGTTCTATTCACACATCCTCACGCTCAAGATCAACGACCAGGACCAGGCCGTGGTGCTGAAAGATGTACAACGTCACCCGTCCAAGCCGGTGCTGTTGCACTTCGATTTCCAGCGCGTACTCGCGGACCAGGCGATCCGCATGCACGTGCCACTGCACTTCAAGGGTGCGGAAATTTCTCCCGGCGTCAAAACCAACGGCGGCGTGGTGGAGCACTACCTGATCCAGGTGGAAGTCGAGTGTCTGCCGAAACATCTGCCCGAGTTCATCGAAGTGGACATGTCCACTCTGGACGTCAACGACACCGTGCGCCTGTCGCAGCTCAAGTTGCCGCCCGACGTGACTCTGGTGGAACTCCGGCACGAAAACGACGCGCTGGTGGCGGCGGTCCATGTTCCGAAAGCGGCGGTGGAAGAAGCTCCCGTTGCAGAAGTGCCGGCAGGCGAAGTTCCGGCCACGGCCATCAAGACGCCGGAAGGCGCTGCCGGTGCCGCTCCGGCCACCGGCGCGAAGGCGGCGCCCGGTTCAGCGCCGGCCGCTGCTGCCAAATCGGGCGACGCCAAATCCGAAACCCAGAAGGACAAGAAGGACGAGAAGAAAAAGTAAAGTGGGATACTCTCCCTCTCCTCTACTAAGAACGCGTTGCAAAATTGAGCCTTCTCCCCCGCTTGCGGGGGAGAATTGAGGTGGGGCGTGTCTGCAACCATTCGTGCCATCGTCGGCCTGGGCAACCCCGGAAAAGACTACGTACGCACACGGCACAACGCCGGCTTCTGGTTTGCCGACGCCCTGGCGGCACAGCACCGGGCAGTTTTCAAAAAGGAGCCGAAGTTCCGCGGTGAACGGGCCACACTGCGGACAAAAAGCGAGGTCCTGTTGCTCTTCAAACCCACCCCCTTCATGAACCTCAGCGGTGAGGCGGTACAGGCGCTGGCGGCGTTTCACAAAATTGCTCCCGAGCAGATTCTGATTGCTCACGACGATCTCGATCTGCCCTTGGGCACTGCACGGCTCAAGGCCGGCGGCGGGCATGGGGGACACAACGGCCTGCGCAGCATTCACCAGTACCTGGGCGAAGCGTATCTGCGGTTGCGGCTGGGCGTCGGACATCCCGGCAGCAAAGAGCGAGTGCACGCCTACCTCACCGAAGAGCGCACGCCAGAGTCTGAAACGAAGCTGATCCGGGACGCCATTGCCGCCGCGCTGGAAGTGATGCCGGTACTGCTCGACAGCGGCGTCGAAAAAGCCATGCAGCTATTGCATTCCCGCCTCCCGCCTCCCGCCTCTCCGATTAAAACATGAGCATCAAATGCGGCATCGTCGGCCTGCCCAACGTGGGCAAGTCCACCCTGTTCAACGCCCTGACGCAGATGCAGATTGCGGCCGAGAATTACCCGTTCTGCACCATCGAACCCAACACCGGCATCGTGCCGGTGCCAGACCCGCGCCTTGACGCGCTGGCCGCCATCGTCAAACCGCAACGCACCCTCGCCGCCACGGTCGAGTTCGTGGACATCGCGGGCCTGGTCGCCGGCGCCAGCAAGGGGGAAGGCCTGGGCAACCAGTTCCTGGCCCACATCCGCGAAACCGACGCGATCGCGCACGTCACGCGCTGCTTCGTCAACGACGACATCGTGCACGTGTCCGGCCACGTGGACCCGATCCGCGACATCGAGATCATCAACACCGAGCTGGGCCTGGCCGACCTCGACGTGATCGACAAGGCGGTCGAGCGCGCCGCCCGGAACGCCAAGACCGGCGCCAAGGAAGCCCTCGCCAAGCACGAACTGCTCAAGCGCGTGCACGCGCACCTCAATGGCGGCAAGCCCGCACGTTCGCTGGCGCTGACCGCAGAAGAAAAGCTGCAGATTCGCGAATACAACCTCATCACCGGCAAGCCGGCGCTGTACATCGCCAACGTGGACGAAGCCGCGCTCAAATCCGGCAACGAGCAGCTGAAGACAATACAGGACTACGCCAAGTCGGAAGGCGCGCAGGTGGTCGCCGTGTGCGCCGCAATCGAAGCAGAAATCGCGCAACTCGACGACGCCGACAAGGCCGTGTTCCTCGGCGACCTCGGGCTGACCGAGCCCGGCCTCAACCGCGTGATCCGCGCCGCCTACACGCTGCTGGGGCTGCAGACCTACTTCACCGCCGGCGTGCAGGAAGTGCGCGCCTGGACGGTCAAGAGCGGCGCCACTGCTCCACAGGCCGCCGGCGTCATCCACACCGATTTTGAGAAAGGCTTCATCCGCGCCGAAGTCATCGGCTACGATGACTTCATCCAGTACCGGGGCGAGGCCGGAGCACGTCAGGCCGGCAAGTTTCGGCTCGAGGGCAAGGATTACGTCGTCCAGGAAGGCGACGTCATGCACTTTCGCTTCAATGTGTGATTTTTCTTGCCTCTCCCCGCCCGTTTCCTTCTGTCCCCTCTCCCCCTTGGGGGAGAGGGTTAGGTGAGGGGGTCAGGGCTCGGATGCAGGTCCTGCCCTGCTAGAATTCGCGGCCACTTGCAGCGCGGTGATGTAGCTCAGACGGTTAGAGCGCGGCACTCATAATGCCGAGGTCCCCAGTTCGATTCTGGGCATCACCACCATTTGTGCTATCGGCGATAGCGCTAATAGGGTCGGGGTTGTTCGGCCCGCTTGGCGCGGTCTTCACCCCTCGCTCACGCTCGGGGCTCGCCTGCGGCGGCCTCAATTCGCTACGCGAATTGACCGATCCCACCCATCACCACCACGCTCCCGCACTCGAGTCAGATTTTGGATCGAGCGGGCTGCAATGCCGGGCGGCCAAGCGTCTTCATGCAGACGCCAATCGCAACCAATGTGGTGAGATAAAACGCCAGTTGCACCCCGCTGGGCCGCTCGTCGTAACCGATCAGCGCCTTGAAAATCTCACCCGGCACCGAACGTTCCGGCAGCCAGCGCGAGGTATCCCACAACGCGGGCGAAAGCTCGGGCAGATAACCCGCCTGGGCAAGGAACGAAGCGCCCTGTGCCGCCATGCCGGCGGCCAGCAATAGCAGCATCCAGCTGGTGACGCTGAACAGGTACCGGCCTGGAATGCGGAGCAGCCCGGCGTACAAGAGCACCCCCACGACCGCACCCGCAGACAGGCCGAGCATTCCACCCATCAGCATGGTGGCGGTCCCACTGCCCTGGGCGGCCACGCCGTGCAAAAACAACACCACTTCGGACCCTTCGCGCAGCACGGCCAGGCCCACCACAAGCAGCAGTGCATAGGGCGGCCGCGTGCCATCGCTCACAGCCACACCCACGGTACTCACCTGCTGCGCCAGTTCCTTGCCGTGCCGCGCCATCCAGACGTTATGCCAGCCCAGCATCATGACGGCCAGAAACAACACGCCGGCATTGAACACTTCCTGGCCCAGGCCC
>JAKEEJ010000118.1 GCA_022616655.1 Nevskiales bacterium
GCAGGCCCAACACGACAAAAGCCGTGATGAAAAGCAGGAGGAAGGTCCAGGTCCGGGGCACGGTCCGGCTGATATCCAGTGGGTGCCCGTGATCGGCATGCCCGGGACCGGGCGGTGCCGGCTCGTTCTTCAATTCCGGATTCATGGAATCGTCTTGTCCGAGCCGGCCATCATGGCCAGCACCCGTTCTTTGGGCCCATCGGCGATGATGCGTCCATCGTCCAGGAGAATCAGCCGCTCGACCAGCTCCAGCAGCGGGGCCTTGTGTGTAATGAGCATCAAGGTTCTGCCGACGGCGCGCGCGCGCAGGGACTCGATGACATGCCGCTCCGCCGAGGAATCCAGTGCGGTCGTCGGCTCATCAAGCAACAACAGCGGTGCCGGAGCAAGCAGGGCCCGCCCCAGCATGAGGGACTGGCGCTGGCCGCCGGACAGTCCCTCGCCATGTTCGCCCAGGACCAGGTCGTAACCGTTGGGATACCGCCGCATGAAGTGGTCGGTACCGGAGGCCTGTGCCGCTTCCAGGATCTGGGCGTCCGTCGCCTCCGGGTGTCCCAGGGAAAGGTTGTAACGCACGCTGCCATAGAACAGCGTGGGTTCCTGCGGCACAAAGGCAATGTTCCGCCGCAGTTCTGCCGGATCAATCTGAGGCAACACCACACCGTCCAGGGTGATGTGGCCTTCGCCCGGGGCATATAAACCCAGCATCAGCCGGGCCACGGTGCTTTTGCCGGAACCCATCCGACCGATGATGCCGACGTGTTCGCCGGCCTGAATCCGGAAGTTGAGGCCTTTCAACACCTGCCGGGTTTCACCCGGATATTGAAAAGATACCCGCTCGAACTGGACGGCGCCCTGCAGTGAAGAACGGCTCAGGAAACGCCGTCCCGGCGGGCGCTCCACGGGCTGTCGCATCAATCCATTGAGAGAAGCCAATGCGGCTTGGGCGCGTCCCAGGCGGGTCAATAATTGCGCGGCGCCTCCCATCGGCGCCAGCGAACGGGTCGCAAAAATTGCACAGGCGATCAATCCTCCCATGGAAAGATCGCCGGCAACGACACGGTAGACCCCCATCAGAATGGCGGCTGTGTACACCAGGTTTTGTATGAGCTGGGTGATCGTCACGGCCAACAGGCTGTACGTGCGTACATTCACAGCCGCACGCGCCGTGCGCGCCACGAACCGCTCCCAGCGGCCCAGTACGGTCCCCTGGGCACCCGCGGATTTGATGGCCTCCAGTGCACCAATTGCTTCTACCGCCAACGCCTGCTTCTGGGCCGCTCCAATCTGTGCCTTTACCACGGCGCGGCGGAGCGGCCGCTCGATGAGATAGGCAACAATCAGAATCAGCGGAATGGCGAAAATGGGCAGCAGCGCCAGGGACCCGCCGATGACGGCCAGCAGAATGATAAAAATAAGGGCGAACGGAAGATCCACAAGCGCCAGAATGGAGGACGAGGTAAAAAAATCCCGCAGCTGTTCAAATTCCATCAGCTGACTGGAAAAACCGCCGGCCGACCGCGGACGTGCCGCCATCTGGATATCAAGCACCTGCCGCATCAGTGCGCTGGACAACAGGGCATCGCAACGCTGGCCCGCCAGATCAACGAAATATCCCCGCAGGCTGCGGATCAGAAAATCAAACACCAGGATCATCACAATGCCGAGCGTCAGCACCCATAACGTTTCAACCGCCGCGTTGGGGATCACCCGGTCGTAAACATTCATCACAAACAGCGGCATCGCAACGGAAAAAAGATTGATCAGGAGCGCCGCCAGCAAAACCTGCGCATAGATGCCCCGGAACTGCCAGAGGGTGCCCCAGAACCAGTGTCGCGTCGAGCCTGCGACCCAGCGCGTGACACGCGCTTCAAACGGCTCGACACGCCACACCAGCGCTGCCATGCCGGTGTAGTCCCGGGCTAAATCGGCTTCGGGAACGGTTTCGACACGACCGGTGTCGGGACAGTAAACGCGCGCCGTACCGTGTTTGTGGTCGCAGGACAGCACCGCACGGGCACGGTTGTCCGTCTGGAAAAGAATGGCCGGCAGCGCCAGTCGCGACAAGGCATTGCGTGCGGGAGAGACCAGTACGGCCTGCAACCCTGCGCGCGCCGCCGCTTCCGGCAGGTGCCGGGACGACATCCGGCCCTCGGTCAAAGGCAATCCGGCCAGTACCGCGGCCGGCGTCATGGGATGTCCGGCGCGCGCCGCCAGGTACAGCAGGCATCCCAGCAGGGGGTCGGATGAGCGGCGCGATTCAGACGTATCCATGGGCCGGTCTAAGAACGGCGTCGATTAGTGGACGCGCCTGGATTCGAATGCCGCCTCTGAAAACGTTTCGTCAAGTCCGCCAAGAACCGCCAGCAGCGTCATTTCACCGGCATTAACCTCGTATTGAGCCTTGATGAATCCGGTGTGTGCAGAGGTGGCCTCGTTCTCGCTATCGAGCAGATCCAGCAGACTGCGCAGCCGTATCTCGACCTGTTTTCGGTACACATCACGAACCTCATTGGCCGATTTAAAATAAACCGCAAGCTCCGCGGCCCGACCGCGTGCCAGCTGCAACCGCGTCCACGCAACGGTCACATCCTCCGTAATGCGCTGACGTGCAAGTTCCAGGGTCTGGTGGACCTGCTCAACCCGATCCCGGGCCGCGGCCAGGCGAGCCCGGTCGGCACCGCCATTGAACAGATTCGCGCTCAACACCAGCATTCCGCGCGTGCTCTCTTCATCGCGAAAACCGGGCTGGATACCATCCAGATCGTCGCGATCGTCGTACCCCAGTTCAAGATTCAACTGTGGCCAGTAGGCATTCCGTGCAACCTGCACGGCACGCTCGGCCGCCTTCAGATCAGCCTCCAGCGCGGCAAGGCTGGCATTCGAAGCGGGATCCACTGCCGCGCTCAGCGCCGCCGGGAGGTCTCGGGGCAGATTGACCATGAGGGACAGGTCGGCCAGATCATCCGGTAACCGGCCCACCATGCGCACGTAGCGTGCCACGGCTTCCGACTCGGCGCTGGTGCGCGAATGCGCCTCGCTCCGGGCCAGCGCAAGCCGGCCGGCCACCAGTTGAACGTCCGGTCTGCTCCCTGCGCCCGAACGCACCAACCGGTCCACAAGTTTGAGCGTCTCCTCGTGGGTCTGTACGTTGGCATCCGCCAGGCAGGTCAGGTCGCGCGCGCGCAATACCCCGATGTAGGCCAGGGCCGTGTCCAACGCCACCGAATCACGGGCCTCGCCAAACCGCGCCTGCGCGGCCTCCACTTCGTCCCGCCGCTGGGCAGCAAGAGAGGACGTCGTCCACAGCGACGACAACGGTTGCGTCAGTGTCACGCCGGTCTGCCGCCGGTCCACGGGTCCGGTAATGGGATGCGCCACGTTCTCTACCCAGTCCCGTCCATAGGCATAACGGGCGTCCAGCGTCGGCCAATACTTTGCCTCGGCTTCCAGTTTCTGTTGCTCCGTCTCGCGTACACGCGCCTGCGCTCCCAGCAATTCGGGATGGCGGGTCAGCGCCTCCTGTATGGCCTGAGCCAGCGTCGTGCCCTGACCGCTGACGGTGCCATTCTTGGCGGCAAGCAATGACTGCCCGGACTTTCCCTGGGCGTGAACCTGAGTGGATAACACCAGCGCCACTCCAAGAAATGCACTGCCTGCAGAATGGCACTTCAAGAAATCTCTCCTCAATTTTGTCTGTAATCCGGCATTGTGTCAGTGAGAAACCTGTCCAGAAACATCCAGGCTCTTCAAATCGCCCACCAGCAGAGTCCGTCGGATCTCGTCGGTTTTGAATCCAATCGCTCCGGGCTTTTGTACCCCGCGTAATACTACTACGTCATAAAGCTCTTCTACGATTCCCTCCAGTCCGAGCGAGTGAGCCGTAGCCCCTGTCTCGAGGTGAATCACTTCAAGCCCGCAGCGGGCCGTCATTTTCTTCTGTTTCAGCTGTTCATCAAGCACCAGGCCCCGGAAGGTTCGGCTTTTACGTGGCTTGGACAGTCCCACGATCGCATAGTCACCCGCAAAAGTCAGGCCACGCGCATAACCCGGGCAGAAGGCGACGGCCTGAAACCGCCGGGTCTTAAAATCCACGTAACCCAAGGTGCCGTGTCCGGAGTTCAGCAGCCACAGGCGGTTCTTGTACCAGCGCGGGCTATGGGGCATGGAAAGGCCTTCGCAGACTACTTTTCCGCTTGGCACTTCCATGACAATCCCGCCATCGCCTCGGCGTTCCCGCCAGCCCTCCCGCACGTCGCTTTGGCTCACGGCCGTGACATAGCGCGGCAGACCGTCCTTCATCGCCACACCGTTCAGATGGCAGCGATCCTCCGGCGCCAGGCGGGTGATGAAAGGCGGTTTCCACAGGGGCACAAAACTCACTTCCGGACTGACCGTGGCCAGACACGAAAACAGGGTGTTGACGAAAATCGGACGGCCTTTGGCGTCAATGGCGATGTCGTGCACGTCCACGTCGCCGGTCACCCACGACGCCATGGGCACGTAAACCTTGTCATAGCCGTTCGCCGTCTTGCCGTTCGGCACCACGTTGTTGAAGCGCCAGAGCTGATACAACGTGTTCAGATAAAGGCTGTCCCCGTGGGCACAAAGCCCCATGCAATGTTCCAGTGTGCGTTCAAAAATAGAAAGGTGACCGTCAGGCCGCTGGCCGATCAGAAACAGCTTCCCGGTCTGGTAGGTCGTGAAGGCCAGACTGATCTTCTGTTCGGCCTGCCAAACCAGCCAGTTTCGGCTCTCAGCGACCTTCAGTTTTTCCGGAGGCGGCTTCTGAGCGCCGGACTTCCCGGCTTTATCACGGGATCTCGTGGTCGTCTTCACGTTAGACCCGGAACCGACACACCCGGCAGGGCGTTCAATATCTTTGCCACCGCGATATTGCGTCCACTGCCCTTGGCCGTGTAGAGCGCCTCGTCGGCCAACTTGAACAGGCCCAGCAGGGACTCGTTCCCGCTGGGGATAAAGGAAATCGCGCCAACACTGGCGGTAACCCGACCGTGCGGCGAGCGCTCGTGAGGAATATCGAGATCGGCCACGCGCTCCACGATTCCGTGTGCCAGTCGTTCCAGGGCCCCCGGCTCGACGTCAAACCAGAGGCCTACGAATTCCTCGCCACCATAACGCGCAAACAAATCCAGCGGACGCCGGAACTCATTTTGCAGGACCTGCGCCACGCGACGCAGGGTCGCGTCGCCTTCCAGATGGCCGTACTGGTCGTTATAGGGTTTGAAGTAGTCCAGATCCAGCAACAGCAGACCCAACTGCCGCCGGTCCCGTCCCGCCTGCTTCAGAATCCGGTCAAAATGGGCGAGAAAAGCCGTGCGGTTGTACAAACCGGTCATGCCATCCCGACTGGCCCATTCCCGGAGCAGGCGCCGACGAAGGAAATTGTCACGCTCCACCAGCTCCAGTCCGTACAGAGCGACGGCTCCCAGAAGGTTCAGCAAACCGATAAAGAACAGCTCATAAAACCAGTCCCTGCCGACCAGACCGCCCAGCCATCCGCCGAGCAGGTAGGTGGCAAAGATGAACTGTGCCGCCAGGAACGCCTGCCGGAACACAAGGCTACTGAAAACATAAGCGTGGATCGTAATGAAAATCAATCCTTCGTAGTGACGGTCAATTCCGAAGCGCTGGGCCACGACTTCGATGGCGGTCACACCCATTGCAAAGATCATGTAACTGACAAACACACAGGCTGGCAGGTAACGCCGCAGCGGCGCGTAGTAACTCACGGCAACGGTTGCGAGCATCGTGACGATAATGAGACTCCGGAATACGAACCCAAAGATGGCCGCCGGCCCCGTCTCGGTAAGCGCACGGATCAGAAGGAATATCAGGTAGAGACCGACGGCGACCAGAAATCCGGCGCGCATGCGCGGCAGATTGCGTTCGGTATAGTCGGGCCGGAACTCGGATTCCAGCATGGGCGTAAACCGCAGGAAGCGGAACCCCCGTTCCAGCTGCACGGCGTACGGCGAGTCCGGAACGGAAACGCCTTCGGGTAGTTGCATGGTCACGCTGCTCAAGTGACCGCCGTCAGGTTCACGGCCCCGCACAATTGCTGCAATTCGTGCGGCTCCAGCTCGCGATGGCCACTGGCCTTGATTCCGCGACCCAGCTCGATGGGCCCGAATCGTACGCGAATCAGCCGGCTGACCTGACAGCGCTGTGATTCCCATAGTTTGCGTACCAGACGGTGGCGGCCTTGTTTCACAATCACCTGGAACCAGTGGTTGGCGCTGACGGCGCCGGTCTCATCCGGAGGCAGGACTGTAGCACACCATACTTTTTCGAAACGCGCCGTACCGTCCTCCAGAGGCACCCCTTTCTGGAGACGTTCCAGCATGCAATCGTCCACCCTGCCCCGCACGCGGACGGCATATTCCCGTTCGATTTCAAAGCTCGGATGCATCAGGCGTCGGGCCAGTTCACCTGAATTGGTCAACAACAGCAGGCCCGAGGTATTGATGTCCAGCCGTCCGACCGCAATCCAGCGCCCCGTGTCGAGTTTGGGCAGCTTGCGAAATACGGTGCGACGGCCGTCCGGGTCGGAACGCGTCACCACTTCACCTACGCGTTTCTTGTACAGCAGAACTCGCACGGTTTCGGTTTTGTCCGACAGCGTGATCCTGCGGTTATCCACGCACAAACGGTCGGAAGCGCCTATTTTCTGTCCGATCCGTGCCGGTTGCCCATTGACCGTAATGCGGCCGGTGCGAATCCAGCCTTCGATATGCCGCCGCGAGCCCAGCCCGGCCCGGGCCAGGACTTTCTGAATGCGCTCGCCTCCGGGATGAGGTTGAAGCCGGTTCCGAGAAGATGGACGGCGTCGTGTCAATGCAGTGTTTCCACCAAAGCAGGGGGAACGTCTGGCTCGACGGAGTCTCCCGGAGACGCGGATTCGGCATCCGATACTGGCGGGGCATTGGCACCCAGACGCAGCAAAGCAGCCTCCAGTTGCTGTGGATCTTTGATCTCGGGCAACGAGGGCAGTTCGTCCAGCGATTTGAGATTGAAGTCGTCGAGGAACTGTGGCGTGGTACCGAGCAGTGCCGGTCGTCCCGGGACTTCCTTGACACCCACTTCACGAATCCAGCCACGATCCAGCAATGTCTTGACAATGGCCGGCGACAACGACACCCCGCGAATGTCTTCAATCTCGCCGCGTGTGATCGGTTGCCGGTAACACACCAGCGCGAGCGTTTCGAGCAGCGCGCGTGAGAACCGTGGCGGTTTCTCCTGCCACAGTTTGCCCACCCACCCGGCATATTCAGCCCGCACCTGCAAACGGAATCCGCTCGCCACCTCGCGCAGTTCAATCGCACGACCCTGCACCTGCTGGCCTAGAAGTTCCAGGGCGGCACGTACGTCCTTCTTGGTCACACCACCCTCGGCCATGAACAACCGGAACAGCTGCTCCACCGACAGCGGCTGATCGGCGGCCAGCAGCAGCGCCTCCAGTATCGGAACCAGGCGATTTACAGTATCCATTTCAGTTTTCTTTCTCCTGTGTTCCGTTCGGAAGTGCCCCGTGGGCGGTCCCGGGCTCCTGTGCCCGCGCCAGCCGGACCGTCAGCGGCGTAAACGGTGCGCCCTGGGCCAGCTCCACCCTCCAACCTTTTACCAGTTCCAATACCGCCAGCAGACAGACCACCACGCCCATGCGTCCTTCCGCAGGATCCACCAGGTCTGCAAATGGCACCGGCATTCCATGTCCCACACGGCCCAGGATGCGCGTCATGCGCTCGCGCACGCTCAGGGGTTCACGTGCGACCGAGTGATGGGCGAACAACTCCGCGCGCTGGAACGCTTCGCGGAAGGCTTCCAGTAATTCACGCAACGGTGGAACCGGCAGTTGCGGCGCGGCGCTGACGCGTTCCGGACGGGCCTGAGCCCGGTGGATCTCGCGGCCCAGACGGGGCAGCCGGTCCAGGTTTTCGCCCGCCGTTTTGAACCGCTCGTATTCCTGCAAACGGCGCAACAGATCCATGCGCGGATCGTGCTCGATTTCTTCCAAAGCCGGCCGGGGCAACAGCAGCCGCGATTTGATTTCCGCCAGCATTGCCGCCATCACCAGATACTCGGCCGCGAGTTCGAGACGCAGTTCGCGCATCAGTTCGATGTAGCTCATGTACTGCCGGGTGACCTTCAGCAGCGGGACGTCAAGGATGTTCAGGTTCTGCCGCCGGATCAGATACAACAGGAGATCGAGCGGGCCTTCGAAGGTATCGAGGAAGACCTGCAACGCATCCGGCGGAATGTAAAGATCGTCCGGCAGTTTCTCGAGCGGTTGCCCGAGGACTTTCGGCGTCTTGGCCGTTTCTGTCCCGAGTCCCGTCGGTTCCGTGCTCATTCTGGAATGAACCCCAGCACTTCATGCACACGCCGGAGAACAGGCGCTGCCCGTGCTGCTGCGCGCTCGGCACCGTCTTTCAGTATCCGATGCAGTCCGGGCTCGTCTTCACGGATTTCCCGGTAGCGCGCCTGCACCGGCCTGAGCGTTTCAATCACGACTTCGGCCACCCCGGCCTTGAACACACCGTAACCCTGCCCGGCAAAGCGCGCCTCAATGGCGACGAACGATTCTCCGGTAATGGCGGACAGAATGGACATGAGATTGGCAACGCCGGGTTTGTCTTCACTGTAGCGCACTTCCGCACCGGAATCCGTCACCGCACGCCTGAATTTTCGGTCCATCACTTCCAGCGGATCCAGCAGGTACAGCGCATTGGCCTCCGAGCCGTCCGACTTGGACATTTTCGATGTCGGATCCTGCAAGCCCATGATGCGCGCGCCGACGCGGGGAATCATCGGCTCCGGCACCTGGAACACGTCGCCATACAGCTTGTTGAAGCGCAGCGCCACATCGCGTGCCAGTTCCAGGTGCTGCTTCTGATCTTCGCCCACGGGCACAAAGCGGGTCTGGTAGAGCAGAATGTCGGCGGCCATGAGCACCGGGTAATCGTAGAGCCCCGCGTTGATGTTGTTGGCGTTTTTCTGCGACTTGTCCTTGAACTGGGTCATGCGGTTCAGCTCGCCGACCATCGTGTAGCAATTGAGCACCCAGGCCAGCCGCGCGTGCGCCGGCACGTGCGACTGCACAAACAGCACATTCTTCGAAGGGTCGAGCCCACACGCGATGTACAGCGCCAGAAATTCATAACAGCGCTCGCGCAACTGTTTCGGATCCTGCCGGGCCGTGATGGTGTGCAGATCCACCAGTGCGTAGTGGCAGTCATACTGCTCCTGTAGCGCAATCCAGTTTTTCAGGGCGCCAAGGTAATTACCCAGGGTCAGATGTCCGGAAGGCTGGATTCCGGACAACACCACGGCTTTTTTTGAACCCTGATTCTTGTTCACGTGCGCAAGCGGCCGGTACGATCAGGGCACGCCGGGACTTAACCCGATAATGCCAAACAGGATTCTCTGCGACAGGGTGATCATCGGATAAAGCAGATGGCCAAGCACTCCGGTCGCGAGCAACACCACCAGAATGAGCAGGCCGTAACGTTCCAGACGGTCCACGGTGCGCGCCCAGGGTTCCGGCAGAAACCCATTCAGCACCCGCCCGCCATCCAGAGGCGGCAGCGGCAACAGATTCAGCACCATCAACACCAGGTTGATGACCACACCGGCGGTCGCCATCAGTTGCACGCCGAGCCACACACCGGCGTGGGCGTTCTGCGACGCTGCCAATTTCAACAGCAGGCCCCAGGCGAAGGCCATGGCGAGGTTGGCCAGGGGGCCGGCAATGGCCACAAGGGCCATGTCGCGGCGCGGATGCCGGAGCCGGCCGGCCACCACCGGCACCGGCTTGGCCCAGCCAAACAGAATACCGCCCAGCATCAACATTACGGCGGGAACCAGCACCGTTCCAATGGGATCCACATGCTTGAGGGGATTCACACTAAGCCGGCCCAGGCGCGCGGCCGTATCGTCACCCAGCGCGCGCGCCACCCAGCCGTGGGCGACTTCGTGCAGGGTAATGGCAAACAAAACCGGCAGCGCCCAGACGGCCAGCGTCTGAGCCATAGAAAAAACAGATGACATCGGGAGATTATAGAGCCTATCTCATCAAGCCCAGGAGAGAGCGGTCATCCCTGATGTGACCTGCCAGAAGACATTGCCTGATTGACGGCTGACGTGACGAATCAGCTTGCGTTCACCGTCACGTCCTGATCCACCAGCAGGGTTACGTCGGTACCGGTGACCGTAAAGACGTTGTAGGTCTCGCTGCCCACCACTTCCGTCCCACTGGCCGCGAATCCACCCGTGGCCGTCACGCTGTCCGAGGCATCGCCCTCGATGAACAGCCGGTTGGCATTGGGATTCAGATCAATCACATCGAGCAGATCCAGGGTAACGGCATTGGCCCCCGTATCGGTTTCCAGATCGAGCACCTCGATATTCTCGAGGCGGCCCTCCGCAAGTGCCGTGAAATCCAGGTCATCGCCACTCAGGAAGCGCAATGTGTCGCTGCCGCTGCCTCCATCCACCTTGAAGTCGGCTGCATCGTGGATCAGCACATCGTCGCCTTCACCGCCAATCAACACATCGCTGCCACTGTTGCCGTCGAGCGTATCGTCGCCCCGATCGCCAATCAGCGACTCGTTGAAAATTGTTCCAGTCAGGGAATCATTGCCGGTAGTGCCCAGGTTTGCAGCCGAGATCTGGTCCAGGTAGTCACCGCCGAATATCACATAACTCGCGCCGGAGGTGGAGCCATTGGGGTCTGCGCCAAAGGCACCGATGATCAGATCATCAAAGCCGTCGCCATTGATATCACCGGCGGCTGAGACGGAAAAGCCGGCGTAGTCGTTCACGGCCTCACCGCTGATCTGGAAACCGTCACTGCCGTTGAGAGTGGACAGATCAAGGGTGGCGTCAAATCCCCAGCCGCTGCCGAATATCACGTAGCTCGCGCCGGAATTGGAACCGTTGGGGTCGGCCCGCCAGGCGCCAACAATCAGATCGTCATATCCGTCACCATTGATATCGCCGGCGGCAGCGACGGGGAGACCGGAGTTATCATCTACCGCCTCACCACTGATCTGGAAACCGTTGGTGCCATCCAGAGTGGACAGATCGAGGGTGGCGGTATAGCCCGAGGCCTTGCCAAACACCACATAACTCGCACCGGAGTTGGAACCGTTGGCATCGGCGCCATAGGCACCGATGATCAGGTCATCAAAGCCATCGCCATTGATATCACCGGCAGTGGAAACGGAAAAGCCGGAATAATCGCCTGCCGCCTCGCCGTTGATCTGGAAACCGTTGGTACCGTCCAGTGCGGACAGATCAAGGGTGGCGGCAAACCCCGAAGCCTTGCCAAACACCACATAGCTCGCGCCGGAAGCAGAAGCACTATTGGGATCGGCAAAAGGAGCTCCAATGATCAGATCATCAAAACCATCGCCGTTGATATCGCCGGCTTCGGACACAACGTGGCCGGAAAGGTCGCCTGAAGCCTCGCCACTGATCTGAAAACCGTTGGTTCCGTCCAGGTTGGCTAATTTGAGGTCGGCAGGGAATCCTGAAGCAGCCCCGAACACCACATAACTCGCACCGGAACTTGCCCCATTGGGATCCGCGTCCCGGGCGCCAACAATCACATCGTCAAAACCGTCGCCGTTGATGTCCCCAGCCGACGACACCGAGCGACCACTGAAGTCACTATTAGCCTCGCCCGTGATCTGGAAACCGTTGCTGCCGTCCAGCGTGGACAGGTTGAAGTTGGCGGCAAAACCGGTGTCGGTACCGAAGATCACATAACTGGCGCCACGATCGGGGCGAAGCAGAAGAATAAAATCATCAACGCCCATCGCCCCGACAATCAGATCGTCAAACCCGTCGCCGTTGACGTCCCCGGCAGCGGAAACCGAGCGACCGGCATAGTCGCTTGCCGCCTCGCCATTGATCTGGAACCCGTTGCTACCGTCCAGCGTAGACAGATCAAGGTTGGCGGGGAACCCTGCAGCGCTGCCAAATACCACGTAGCTTGCGCCGGAGGCGGCCCCATTGGGATCGGCGCCATCGGCCCCGATGATGATGTCATCAAAGCCATCGCCGTTGATATCGCCAGCTGACGAAACAGAGAATCCACTGACATCAGCAGCCACTTCGCCACTGATCTGGAAGCCATTACTGCCATCAAGGCTGGAGAGGTTGATATTGGTCAGTTCACTGGAATTCGTAACGGTTACGCTCAAAGTCTGGGTATCGCTCAACGAACCGTCACTGGCCTGCACCGTCACTTCGTAGACGTTGTCGCCATTGGCGTCCTGCGGCACCTCAAAGTCCGGGGCCCATTTGAAACTCAGGGCGCCAGTACTGCTGTCAATGGTAAATACGTCCTGGTCAGCACCACCGGTAATGCTGTAAGCAAGGGTAGTACCGGCATCCACATCGGTGGCGACAACCGTCGTCACCGCTGTGTGATTCTCCGCCACATTGACACTGGCCGTGGCCCCGCCGCCATCACTGGTAATGATGGGGGCCTCGTTGACGCCGGTCACCTCCACGCTCAGCGCCTGGGTGTCGGTGCGCGTGCCGTCACTGGCCTGCACCGTGACGTCGTAGGTATTGTCCCCGTCGTCGTCCCCGGGCACCTCAAAGTCCGGCGCGCTGATAAAGCTCAGCACCCCGGTGCCGCTGTCAATCGTGAAGAGCGCCGCGTCCGCCCCGCCCACAATGCTGTAGGTGAGCAC
>JAKEEJ010000020.1 GCA_022616655.1 Nevskiales bacterium
CCCCTGCCATCGCTGCCAGATGAAAATTCCGGACGCCAGCACCAGCGCGACCAGGGCTATTAAATAAAATCGCTGCACAGCTTATTTCCGGCGCGCGGCCAGCAGCAGGTCCGACGCCTCGCGCACGGCGCCGTTTCCACCCGGATGGCGACTGACCCAGTGGGCCACCCTGAGCACGTCGGGATGAGCGTCCGCCACGGTCAGCACCAGGCCCGCGCGCTGCATCATGGACAGATCGGGAGTATCGTCGCCCATCACCGCGCATTGCGCATCGCTCAGACCTAACGTGCGCAACAAACGTTCGTAGGCCGGCCGCTTGTCTTCCGTATTGAGGCAGACGTGTTTCACGCCCAGGCTGTTCAGCCGATTCTGCAGAGCCGGCGAAGGACGTCCGGAAATCACCGCCACTTCGATGCCCGCCTGCAGGAGCCGCTTCAAACCCAGACCGTCACGCACGGAAACGGTTTTCCATTCCTGGCCGTCGGGACCCAGGTACAACTTGCCGTCGGTCAGCACGCCGTCAATATCGAACACCACACAGCGAATCTGTGCCGCGCGCTTGCGGAGTCCGGCCGCCGTCAGCCGCGCGGCCATTAGTACACTCCCGCGCGCAGCAGATCGTGCAGGTGCAGCACACCCACCAGTTTCTGTTCACCGTCCACGACCAGCAAGGCCGTGATTTTGTGTTTTTCCATGAGGTTCACCGCCTCGGCCGCGAGCTGATCGGCGTGCACGTGCCGGCCGCCACGGGTCATCACCTCGCGGATGTTCGCCCGATGCAGGTCCACGCCCTGGTCCAGGGTCCGGCGCAGATCGCCGTCGGTGTACACCCCGAGCACCGTGCCGTCGGCATCGACCACGGCGGTCAGGCCCAGGCCCTTGCGCGTCATTTCCAGCAGGGCCCGCGTCAGCGGCGCGTCCGGAGTCACTTTTGGAATGCGCTCGCCGGTGTGCATCAGGTCGCGAATGCGCAGCAGCAGGCGCTTGCCGAGCGTGCCACCCGGATGCGCCAGGGCAAAATCTTCTTCCGAAAACCCGCGCGCCTCCAGCAGCGCCACCGCCAGGGCATCGCCCATGGCCAGCGTCGCCGTGGTGCTGGCGGTCGGCGCCAGATTGAGCGGACAGGCCTCCTGTGCCACCGACACGTCCAGGTGCACGTCGGCGGCTTTTGCCAGCGTGGAGTCCGGTCGACCGGTCAACGCGATCAAGGGCACGCCCAGGCGCTTGATCAGCGGCACAATGGCCGTCAGTTCGTGGGTTTCGCCGGAATAGGACAGGGCCAGCACCGCGTCCTGCCGGGTGATCATGCCGAGATCGCCGTGTGAAGCCTCGCCCGGATGGACAAAAAAAGCCGGCGTGCCGGTGGACGCGAGCGTTGCGGCCAGCTTGCCGCCGATGTGTCCGCTCTTGCCCATGCCGGTGACCACCACGCGACCCTCGCACTGGAGCATCGTCCGGCAGGCATGTACGAACTCGTCATTGATGCGCGCCATCAGGCCGTCGAGCGCGTTGCGCTCGATTTCCAGGGCTTTGCGGCCCATGCGTTTGAGGGCGTCGGAATCCATGCGTGACACGTAAAACAGAAAGGCACGCATCTTAACCGATGCGCCCGCACCCGGACCGGTCCCGCACGCCGACGGGCGTATAATTTCGCGCTTCATGTCCAGCCCCTCCGCCCCGCCCGCCATCGAAATTCGCGGCCTTCAAAAACACTATGGCCGCGTTGCCGCGCTGGCCGGCGTGGATCTGAATATCCGGCGCGGAGAGTTTTTCGGTTTGCTGGGCCCCAACGGCGCCGGCAAATCCACCCTGATCAACCTCAGCGCCGGTCTGGTGCGCGCCAGTGCCGGTTCGGTTGCGGTGCTGGGCCACGACACGGTGCGGGAGTACCGCGCGGCGCGCCGCAACCTCGGCGTGGTTCCGCAGGAGCTGGTGTTCGATCCCTTCTTCAGGGTGCGCGACCTGCTGCGCATTCAGGCCGGCTATTACGGTTGCGGGCGCGAATTCTGGCCCTGGATTGACGAACTGCTGGAGCGCCTTGATCTCATGGACAAGCGCGGCGCAACGATGCGCAGCCTTTCCGGCGGCATGAAGCGCCGCGTGCTGATCGCCCAGGCGCTGGTGCACAAACCGCCGGTCGTGATCCTGGACGAACCCACCGCCGGCGTGGACGTCGAATTGCGACGCACGCTGTGGGCCTTCCTCCGCGAACTGCACCGGCAGGGCACCACCGTGGTGTTGACCACGCACTACCTGGAAGAAGCCCAGAACCTGTGCGAGCGCATCGCCATCCTCGACCACGGCCGCGTCTGCGCGCTGGAAGACACGGCGCAACTGATCGCACGGCATCCGTTCCGCTTCCTGCGACTGAATCTGAACGGCGCCGGCCTGCCGGACGCGTTGCGCGGACTCGTGGTCCACGAAGCTCCCGGCGGGGTGGAACTGAAGTTGCCCACCGCCACCCATCCGGTGGGCCGAGTGCTGGAAACCCTGCGCGCGGCGGGCTGTACCGTGGAGGACATCCACACTCGCGAGCCGACGCTGGAGGACATTTTTGTCGAATTAACAGGCGAGGCCAAGCCTCGTCTGTCATCCTGAACATCGCGAAAGATTTCATGTCATTTCCACCGATCCCCTTCATCCAGAACCCCGTCGGATTCCGCACGCTGCTGCTCAAGGAGATCCGGCGTTTCTGGAGCGTTCTGGGCCAGACCGTGAGCGCACCGGTGATCACGGCCCTGTTGTACCTGCTGGTGTTCGCGCAGGCCCTGCAAGGCCGCGCCGAGG
>JAKEEJ010000119.1 GCA_022616655.1 Nevskiales bacterium
AGTGGTGGGCTTGATGAATGCCCAGTTTGCAGTACAAAACGGCAGGGTATATCTGCTGGAAGTGAATCCACGCGCCTCACGCACGGCGCCTTTCGTTTCCAAGGCCACCGGGCGGCCACTGGCTAAAATCGCAGCACGGTGCATGGTGGGCAAAAGTCTGCGCCGTCAGGGGATTCGCCACGAACTCCTGCCGGTACACTTCTCCGTCAAGGAGTCGGTCTTTCCATTCAACAAGTTTCCAGGCGTGGATCCGCTGCTAGGGCCGGAAATGCGATCGACCGGCGAGGTGATGGGCATCGGGACCCAATTCGGTGAAGCGTTTGCCAAAGCCATGGCGGGAACCGGCATGACCCTTCCTCAGTCCGGAACCGTCCTGATCAGCGTGCGGGATGCCGACAAGCTGCGTGTCGTGGAACTGGCCCGGCTGCTGCAGGCGCGAGCACTCAAGGTGGTTGCGACCCAGGGTACCGCCGCCGTACTCCAGGCCGCCGACGTGGAGTGCGAACGGGTGAACAAGGTCAAAGAAGGACGACCGCACTGTGTGGATCTGATCAAAAACGGCGGGGTTCAATTTATCGTCAATACCACGGAAGATAAGCGTTCCGTTGAGGAGTCGCGATCCATTCGTGCCGCCGCGATCCAGCACAATGTATGTTATTTCACCACGCTGGCCGGTGCCCAGGCGGCTGCCATTGCCATGGGCCATCTGGACAAAGTGCAGGTCAACCGGTTACAAGACTTACATCGCAACCCGAACAATATCCATGTCCAAGACGCCCTTGACCCGGCGCGGCGCCGACCGGCTGCGCGAAGAACTCAAACGTCTGAAATCGGTTGAACGCCCCCGTATCGTGAAAGCGATCGCGGAAGCGCGTGCACACGGCGACATTTCAGAGAATGCCGAATTTCACGCAGCCAAAGAACAACAGAGCTTCCTGGAAGGGCGCATTGCCGAGCTTGAGCACAAACTGGCCAACGCCCAGATTGTGGACATCACCCAACTCAATGCGGACGGGAAGGTTGTGTTCGGAGCCACGGTCGGACTGGTGGATGCGGATTCCGGGAGTACGCTGCGCTACCAGATTGTCGGTGAGGACGAAGCGGATTCAAAACAGGGGCTGATTTCGGTGCATTCACCCATCGCCCGTGCCCTGATCGGGAAATCTGAAGGCGATGTCGTCGAGGTGGCCGCTCCCGGCGGTGCGCGCGAGCTTGAGATCGTCAAGGTGACCTATGTCTGACATGTCAGACATAGGTCATCCTGAGCGCAGCGAAGGATCTTCTTTAGAGCCTTCGTCGCCTCTGGCGATTCAGGGCGGCTAACGCCGGATTACTCCCCCGCCTTCGCGGGGGTTAAAGGCTCACGCGCTCGGAATGACACCAATTTATGAGCAGTAAACGCCGTCCCAGCTCCGCCCGCTGGCTGGCGGAGCATGAAAACGACCCCTATGTGCAGGAAGCACGCCGACGGGGTTATCGCTCGCGCGCCGTATTCAAACTGCAGGAGATTGACGAGCGCGACCGTTTGTTCAAGCCGGGGCTCACCGTGGTAGATCTGGGCGCTGCGCCCGGTGGCTGGAGCCAGTACGCCGGAACGCGGATCGGTCCCGGGGGCCGGCTGCTGGCACTGGATGTCCTGCCCATGGAGCCGTTGCCGGGCGTGGACTTTATTCAGGGTGATTTTCGGGAGGACGCGGCTCTCAAAACGCTGGAAAACCGGATCGGTAGTGGGCGGATGGTGGACCTTGTTTTATCGGATATGGCCCCCAATATCAGCGGGATAGATGTCGCAGATCAGGCGACCTTCATGTTGTTGGCGGAACTGGCACTGGAATTTGCGAAAACCCGGCTGCGGCCGCGGGGGGTGCTGCTGGTCAAGCTGTTTCAGGGCGAAGGGTTTGACAATTTTTTGAAGATGTTACGTGACAGTTTTGAGACCGTTGTGATTCGTAAACCCCGGGCTTCACGCCAGCGCAGTCGCGAAGTCTATGCATTGGCGCGGAATCCGCGGGTAGAGTAGTGTCTGATATGAGGCAGAACTTGAGGATGAAATCTTGAACGACTGGGTCAAAAACCTGCTGCTCTGGATTGTGATTCTGGTGGTGCTCACCAGTGTTTTCCAGAGTTTTTCAATCCGGAGTGGCGGCGGGCAACAACCGCTCCATTATTCGGATTTCCTGGAGCAGGTCAAAAAGGATAACGTCAGCACCGTTTTTGTCGAGGGCCAGAACATTCATGGCACGTTCAAGGACGGCACGCACTTTGGCACCTTCAGTCCGGAAACGAACAATACGGCGATGATCGGCACGCTGATCGAACACCAGGTGCAGATTGTGGGTGAGCCGCCGAAAGAAACGCCCATCATCATTCAGCTGCTGTTTAACGCTTTTCCGATTCTGCTGCTGATTGCCGTATGGATTTATTTCATGCGCCAGATGCAGGCGGGGCCGGGCGGGCGGGGTGCCCTGTCCTTTGGAAAATCCCGCGCGCGCATGCTGAATGCGGACCAGATCAAAGTCACCTTCAATGACGTGGCCGGCGTGGAGGAAGCCAAGCAGGAAGTCACCGAGCTCGTGGACTTTCTGAAAGATCCCGCCAAATTCCAGAAACTGGGCGGCAAAATTCCGCGTGGCGTGCTGATGGTGGGTTCGCCCGGTACCGGCAAGACCCTGCTGGCGCGCGCCATTGCCGGTGAGGCCGGGGTACCGTTCTTTACCATTTCGGGCTCTGATTTTGTCGAAATGTTCGTTGGCGTGGGGGCTTCGCGCGTCCGTGACATGTTTGAACAGGCCAAGAAGCATGCGCCGTGCATCGTGTTCATTGACGAGATTGACGCGGTTGGCCGGCACCGCGGAGCCGGTCTCGGCGGCGGTCACGATGAACGTGAGCAGACCCTGAACCAATTGCTGGTGGAGATGGATGGCTTTGAAGGCAGCGAAGGCGTGATTGTCATCGCCGCCACCAACCGACCTGATGTGCTGGATCCGGCACTGATGCGCCCGGGTCGCTTCGATCGTCAGGTGGTGGTACCTCTGCCGGATGTGCGCGGACGGGAACAAATTCTGAAGGTGCACATGCGTGCGGTACCGCTGGCGGACAACGTCAGACCCAACATCATTGCGCGCGCCACGCCGGGGTTTTCTGGCGCGGATCTGGCCAATCTGGTCAACGAATCCGCCCTGTTTGCGGCGCGCGCCAACAAACGGCTGGTGGATCAGGAGGATTTTGAGAAGGCCAAGGATAAAATCATCATGGGCACCGAGCGGCGCTCCATGGTCATGAGCGAGAAGGAAAAAAAGCTGACCGCTTACCACGAGGCCGGCCATACCATTGTCGGGCTTCATGTCCCCGAACACGATCCGGTCTACAAAGTCACCATCATTCCGCGCGGCCGTGCCCTGGGGGTGACCCAGTTCCTGCCGGAGGAGGACCGCTACAGTTACACCCGACAACGACTCAACAGCCAGATTTGTGCATTGTTCGGCGGCCGTGCCGCGGAAGAAGTCGTCTTCGGTCCCGAGCAGGTGACCACGGGTGCGTCGAATGACATCGAACGGGCCACCGAGATCGCCCGCAACATGGTCACCAAATGGGGCCTGTCCGATGCGCTGGGCCCGCTGTCTTACTCGGAGAGCGAGGGCGAGGTTTTTCTGGGTAGAAGCATCACCCAGCACAAGAACGTATCCGACGAAACGACGCATGCCATTGACCGCGAAATCCGTCGCATCATCGAGCATAACCACGCCCAGGCACGCAAAATCATCGAGGACCATCTTCCGGTTCTGCACACCATGGCCGATGCTTTGATAAAATACGAAACTCTCGATATCGCGCAGATCAAACGCATCCTGCGCGGAGAGGCTCCCGGTGAACCTGAAAGCTCAGGCAGTGGTGGAGCATCCAGTGCCACAGCGGGCGATAAAAACACGTCCCCGGCCGCAGCGTCTCCAGTATCCAGGCCCGGTGCGGTTTCCAGTTAGGTCCCGGTAAAAATTACGGCAGGTGGTACCTGTAGAGATCCGGAGCCGACCTTCTATTTGCGAGAAATAACACGCGGGTGTCCGGACTCTCGCGCGGGGGACAGATGCAACTAAAACTCAGAACCCGCTGCCTTGACTTAAGCCGGCCCGTCGTCATGGGCGTGCTCAACGTCACGCCCGACTCCTTTTCTGATGGCGGACTGCATGCGACGGTCGAGGCAGCTCTGGCCCATGCCCGGAAAATGTTGGCCGAGGGCGCGCAGATTATCGATGTCGGTGGCGAGTCCACACGGCCGGGCGCCACACCGGTCCTGGAACAGGAAGAACTGGATCGAACGTTGCCCGTGATCGAAATAATCCACCGCGAACTGGACGTGGCCATTTCGATCGACACGATGAAGCCTGCAGTGATGCGCGCGGCCTGTGCCGCGGGTGCAGAAATCATCAATGACACCATGGGTTTGCGCGCGTCGGACGCTCTGGCGACGGCACATGCGACCGGTGCGGCGGTTTGTCTGATGCACATGCAGGGCGAGCCCCGCACCATGCAACGGAATCCGCAGTATGAAAACGTGGTGACCGACGTGAAGAATTTTCTGGCCGCACGGGTGGCGGCCTGTATCGCCGCCGGTTTGGACCGGCAGCGACTGATTGTGGATCCGGGATTTGGTTTTGGAAAAACCCTGCAGCACAATTTACAGCTGCTGGCACAGCTGCACGTCTTGAGCGCTCTGAATCTGCCGGTACTGGTGGGACTTTCGAGAAAATCCATGCTGGGGCAAGTGCTGGACCGGCCGATCGATCAACGTCTGCACGGAGCCCTGGCCGCCGCCGCGCTCGCGGTATGGCAGGGCGTGCACATCATCCGTACGCACGACGTGCGTGCGACAATGGATGCCGTCCGTTTGGCCAGCGCCACCCGCGAAGCAATGACAGGATCATGAGCCGGAAATATTTCGGGACCGATGGTATCCGCGGACGGGTGGGGTCGCCGCCCATGACGCCGGAGTTTGCCCTCAAACTGGGCTGGGCAGCGGGCACGGTATTTGGCAAGATGCCGGGAGCGCGTGTGCTCATCGGCAAAGATACCCGGCGTTCGGGTTACCTGTTCGAATCGGCTCTTGAGGCGGGGTTTGCCGCCGCTGGAGTGGAAGCCGACCTGCTGGGCCCGCTGCCGACGGCGGGCGTTGCCCACCTGACCCGTGCGTTGCGTGCACAGGCCGGTGTCGTCATTTCCGCTTCCCACAATCCACACGAAGACAATGGTGTGAAGTTCTTCGGGCCCGACGGCAAGAAGCTGTCGGACGATCTCGAGCGGGAAATTGAAACGCTGCTGGAATCCGAAATGCGTTGCGTGAAGTCCGACCGGCTGGGCCGCGCCCGGCGCATTGACGACGCCCAGGGCCGTTACATCGAATTCTGCAAGAGTTCATTTCCCGCCAATGGCACGCTGAGCGGCCTGAAAATCGTGGTGGACTGCGCCAACGGTGCGGCCTACAAAACCGCGCCCGCGGTATTTGCCGAACTGGGCGCGCGGGTGATAGCGATTGGCACCGATCCCGACGGGCTCAACATCAACGAGAATTGCGGTTCGACTCACCTGGAGACGTTGCGCATGGCCGTGGTTGCGCAACGGGGAGATCTGGGCGTCGCCCTGGATGGCGATGCCGACCGGTGCCTGATGGTTACGGCGGAGGGGCGGGTGCTGGACGGAGACGACATCCTTCACGTTATCGCGCGACAACGACAACAGTCCGGCACCCTGTCCGGACCGGTGGTCGGGACCGTCATGAGCAATCTGGGGGTGGAACAGGCTTTTGCTCGTCTCAAAATTCCGTTTCTGCGCGCACAGGTCGGCGACCGTCACGTGATGGAACTGTTGAATGCGAAGGGTGGAACGATTGGCGGCGAACCCTCCGGCCACGTCATCTGCCTGGATTGCGCGCCCGCGGGGGACGGGACTATCACGGCCCTGCAAGTCCTGGCTGCCATGGCACTGGACAAGAAATCATTGACACAGATGGCGGCCGGTTTGCACAAGATCCCCCAGGTGCTGGTTAATGTCCGCGTGGATCGCGATGCCAAGGGATTGCTCGCTGCCGACCCGCTACGCAATGTTCAGCGTGTGGCAGAAAAGAAACTGGCGAGTCGGGGTCGCCTGCTGCTGCGTGCCTCCGGTACCGAGCCGCTCGTCCGGGTGATGGTGGAAGCGGATGACGCGACGCTGGCTCAATCCACGGCCGAGGAAGTGGCGGCAGCCGTGCGACAGGCGGCCGGCGGTGGATGAGGATGGAACCGATGTCCCGGCCGTACCTGGTGGCAGGCAACTGGAAAATGAACGGCACTCTGGAGGGCAATACTCGCCTGCTGCAGGGGATTCTTGTCGGGCTTGAGCGCTGTCCGGATGTCGAGATCCTGGTGTGTCCGCCGGCCGTTTATCTCGAGTCTACCGGGGCAAGCCTGAAGCGATCCAGGGCTGTGCTGGGAGCCCAGAATCTGTGCGAACAGGACAAGCCCGGTGCTTTCACTGGCGAAATTCACGGTCACATGCTTAAAGAGCTGGGTTGCCGTTACGTCATCGTCGGCCATTCTGAACGACGCACGCTCTACGGTGAAACCGATGACATCGTGGCTCGCAAGTTCAGGGCCGCCCAGATCTGTGGCCTGACGCCCATCTTCTGCGTGGGTGAGACCCTGCAGGAACGCGAGATGCATCAGACGGAATCCGTGCTCGGGCGCCAGCTGGGAGCCGTGTTGAAGCTCTGCGGTATTCACAGCCTGGCTCAGGCCGTGCTGGCATACGAGCCGGTCTGGGCCATCGGTACCGGCCGTACGGCGACACCGGAGCAGGCCCAGAAGGCGCATGCGTTTTTACGGGCGCAGGTTGCAGCCCGGGATGCTAGAATCGCCGCCGCTTTGCGGGTGTTGTACGGTGGCAGCGTCAAAATGGATAACGCCAGCGCCCTGTTCAGCCAGCCGGATGTGGATGGGGGGCTGATTGGTGGCGCCTCGCTCAAAGCAGATGAATTTCTTGGCATTTGTGGTGCCGCGCAGGCACAGATGAAAGCGGTATAAGTCACCCGGGCTCCTTCCGAAAACTCGCTCAGGTCCATTCATTCGGGGTTGGTCACATGTATACATTTCTGGTGGTGGTTCAGGTCCTGACGGCGGTTGCCCTGATCGGACTGGTCCTGGTTCAACACGGCAAAGGTGCCGACGCCGGCGCGGCGTTCGGCAGTGGGGCGTCGGGTACGGTGTTTGGTGCTCGCGGGTCGGCCAATTTTCTGACGCATGCCACCGCTGTCTGTGCCACTTTGTTTTTTATCGTGAGTCTTTCACTCGCTTACGTGGTTCAGGCTCGCAGGAGTGTCGGGAGCGTCGTTGAAACGGTCGGTGCCCAATCCCAAACGCCGGCCGGTGCGACAGATCCGGCTCCGGAGTTGCCTTCAGGAGTCGAAGACAAGGATACCCTGAGAGTTCCGGAATAAAGCAAGACAAGTGGCGGTGCACCCTCTAAAATTCGTGCATTGTTCAGGATTTGCCCACGTGGCGGAATTGGTAGACGCACTACCTTGAGGTGGTAGCGGCGAAAGTCGTGGGAGTTCGAGTCTCTCCGTGGGCACCAGGACCGTGAAAAAGCCGCGCATCGCGCGGCTTTTTTATTGGCTCATATTTACTTGATATATTAAGTTCAAGTATATGAATAAAATACAGAAATTAGTTTTATGTTTGTTTATTTTTATGGTCGTTATGGTCGTTATGGTCGGCATCGGCCGGCTGCTGCCTGGAACGGTCCATGTAGAGCGCTCCATCCTCATCAAAGCTCCTGCAGCCACGGTATTCACCGTTCTCAACGGCTTCAGGCAGTTCCAGCGATGGTCGCCGTGGATCGAGCTTGATCCCCACGTTGTCATTGCCCATGAGGGTCCCGTCGCGGGTCCTGGGGCGAAAATGCACTGGAGAGGTAACGACCTTGTTGGCCGTGGCCGTCAGGAAATACTGGAAAGCACGGCCTATCGTCACATCCAGCTCAGACTGGTATCCGAAGATTTCAGGATGGCCGATAACCGGGTCACGTACGCGATAGTCTCTGCCGATGAAGGGACAAGACTGACCTGGAGCTTTGATGCCGATGCTGGCGACAGCATGACGGGACGCTGGCTGGCATTGATCACGGGCGGTCTGCTGGGATCCGACTATGAAAGAGGCCTGGCCAGACTCAAGAGTTTTGTGGAAGCCCTGCCCGTAACGGATTTCTCAGGGCTTGATGTACAAGAGCAGCAGATGACTGCTTTGCCGATTGCCTATATCGCCACACGCAGCGCCCGGGAGAGCCAGGCCATGCAGGTGGCCCTGAGCGTCGCCTACAGCGAGATTTCGGGCTATCTGGATACGCAGGGGCTCAAGCAAACGGCCCGGCCGCTTGCGATTTACCGCGCTGTAGAAAATGGAACGTTGAGCTTTGACGCGGCTATTCCGGTTGATTCAGATGAGGCGATTCCTGGTGGAAAGGTGCGCCTGGGCCGTCTACCTGCCGGGCGGGTGGTGAGGGTGGTTCATCAGGGACCTCATGCCGGACTGGATGTCACTGATCGCAGGGCCCGGGCCTTTCTGGCAGCAGCCGGTTACCGATCGAACGGTGACCGATGGGAACAGTACGTGGACGATCCGGCCAAAACCCAGGAAGCCGACCTGATCACCCTTGTCTACTACCCGGTCAAGTAGAACTGTTCGCGTCTTGTTATGACAGGTGCCCCATCCTGCCGCTTCGATAGTCTGCCATCGCTTGCTGAATTTCTTCTGCCGTGTTCATGACAAATGGCCCGCTGCCGACGATGGGTTCGTCAATGGGCTCGCCGCTGAGCAGCAAAACCTTCGTGTCTTGGGTGCTGGTGAGGCACAGAGTCTTGCCGTGCCGATCGAATAATCCGACCTCGGCAGCCCCGATGGTTTCAGAGCCATTCACCTGCACAGCCCCTTCAAGAACGGCCAGCGCCAGGGTGTGCCCGTCGGTGACGGTCAGCGTTGTTTCCCGATTGCCGGCAAGGTGCAAATCCCAGACGTGAATGGGGGTGAAGGTTTGGGCCGGTCCCTGGTGGTCCAAAAGGTCGCCGGCAATTACACGCACAGTCCCCCGATGGTCGGGAAGATTCACGACGGGGATCTGTGTACTCAGAATACTTTGATAACGGGGCGGCGTTCGTTTGGCCTTGCGGGGCAGGTTTACCCAGAGCTGAACCATCTCGAACCGGCCGCCGCGGCGTGCAAAATCACGTCCGTGGAATTCTTCATGGACCACACCGGATCCTGCGGTCATCCACTGTACGTCGCCGGGACCGATGCGCCCGCTGCCCCCTGAGGAATCGCGGTGTTCCACCTCGCCCGAGTACACAATGGTGACTGTTTCAAACCCACGGTGTGGATGTTCACCGACACCCAGGCGCTCATCGGTCGGCGGAAACTCCATCGGACCCGCGTAATCCAGAAGCAGGAAAGGGGTCAGCACCGGCCCTAGGTTCGGATAGGAAAACAGTGTCCGCACGGGGAAC
This sequence comes from Nevskiales bacterium, assembly GCA_022616655.1. Classification (GTDB taxonomy): domain Bacteria; phylum Pseudomonadota; class Gammaproteobacteria; order Nevskiales; family Nevskiaceae; genus JACPFV01. Next base: position 9,530 of record JAKEEJ010000119.1, read on the forward strand.
CCGTTACCCACCCAATGCCGGTTCACACTGCGCTGGATGCAGCGCAGCTTCTTTGCGGTCTTGTCTTTACTCATCGGTTCCATTGGGTAGTCCCTGTTGCAGTATGCATCGGTAGGTGCTGGCAGGTATTCTGTCCAGGCGCCGGCTGAGCCGCAATTCCACATCGAAATAAGGAGACAAACCCATGGAGGCCCTCACCACAAAAAGCAGCGGCAAACCCCGCCATCGCAGGCACGGATATAGTCCCCTCATTTTGAGCCTGGCGTGTATCGTCGCAACAGGAGTCGCAGGAGCACAGGAATGTCTGCTGGCCACCCCGGGTGGTAATGACCTGGCGGCGGGCGCTTCCAATCGGATTACGACCTGTGAAGTGCTCAGGGCGATTCGACTCGTTCGTCAGGGGCGTATCGCCTCATTGGGTCGCGTGTATAGCGACGCCAACAACTCGCTGGACGGCACAATCACCCCTTTGTTGCACAACCGGACCTATTCCTTGCAGACGATCCCCTTTCTAAATGGATTGGGGACCAACCAGGGTATTTTTCACGATGACCAAATTGAGGGAAACCTCGCGCAGATCGGCACACAATTTGACGGTCTCCGCCACGCCGGGACCCTGGGCGATACGGACGGCCAGGACTGGTACAACGGCCTCCAGCCCGATCAACTCGGAGTGGAGAACGTCAGGCCGATATTTACCCGGGGTATCCTGATTGACGTGGCAGGTTTCAAAGGTCGCATGCTTGAGGCCGGCGAGGAGATCACGCTGGCGGATGTCCAAGGCGCCTTGCAAAGACAGGGACTTTCACCACAAG